>JAGHEK010000087.1 GCA_017889265.1 Romboutsia sp.
ATTAGTAAAACCTGCCATTGAAAAAAGTGAAAATATTATAAAAAATATAAAAATTTTTTTCATATTTAAAAGTCCTTTTATGTAAATCTAAAATTATTTATATATTATATATATCAAATTTTTCATGTAAATTCAATATTTCCAAGTGTTTATTCAAAAAAAGTATAAGGAATTATTCCAAAATGGAATTGATAAAAAATAAAAATGATTATAAAATTTAAATATAAATGATAATTAATATCAAAAAGGAGTTAGCATTTAATGAAAAAAAGATATTTAATATTGAGTTTAATAATCTTATCTTTTGTATCTTTGTTTTTGGGAGCTAGTGAAATAAGTATTAGTCAAATACTAAATAATGATATTGAAAGTCTTAATGTTATGCTTATAAGTAGAATACCAAGACTTATAACGATATTATTAGCAGGGGTTGGTATGAGTATTTGTGGACTTATAATGCAAAGTATTAGTCAAAATAAATTTGTATCTCCAACTACCGGAGCAACCATAGATTCTGCACAATTAGGGATAGTATTTTGTACTATATTTGTTCCAAGTGCAGGGATAGTAGAAAAATCTTTAATAGCATTTATATTTTCACTTACAGGAACTTTTGTTTTTATGACGTTACTTAGAAAATTAAAATTAAAAAATGTAATATTCGTTCCATTAATAGGTATTATGCTTGGTAATATAATCGGAGCAATTACTAACTTTTTAGGATATAAGTACGATATAATGCAAAGTGTTGGTTCTTGGATGCAGGGAAGTTTTTCTATGATATTAAAAGGAAATTATGAATTACTATACATAAGTGTACCTCTTATAATAATAGCTATACTTTATGCTAACAAATTTACCGTTGCAGGAATGGGAGAAGATTTTTCAACTAATTTAGGGCTTGATTATAATAAAATTGTAAATATAGGACTTGTTATAGTAGCATTAGTTACAGTATCAGTTATTATAACTGCAGGAAGTATTCCTTATATAGGACTTATAGTACCTAATATAGTTTCTCTTTATAAAGGAGATAATTTATCTGAAAATATCTTTGATACTGCAGTAGTTGGGGCATTATTCGTTTTAGTTTGTGATATTGTAAGTAGAATAGTTATTTATCCTTATGAAGTATCTGTTGGATTAACTATTGGAGTTATAGGTAGTATAGTTTTTCTTTGTATGATACTTAGGAGGAATTATAATGAATGTTAAAAAAAATAAAATACCTATTTTTATATCGGTAGCGATTTTAATAAGCAGTATTTTATTCTTAGCTTTAGAGATAAATATAGAAACTATTAATTATTCTTTACAAAAACGTATCCCAAAACTTATAGCTCTTATGTTAACTGGTGCAAGTATTGGATTTTCAACTCTTATTTTTCAAACCATAACTCATAATAATATACTAACACCGAATGTTATGGGGCTTGACTCTATGTACGTACTTATACAAACTATACTGATGTTCTTTTTTGGATCAACACATTTTTTAGTAGTTAATAAAGGTGCAAACTTTTTATTATGCGTTATTATTATGATAATTTTATCTTTAGTTTTGTATACGTTACTTTTTAAAAAAGGTAGTTCTAATATTTTATTTTTAGTATTAATTGGGATGATATGTGGAACTCTATTTAGTAGTATTTCATCTTTTATGCAGGTAATTATCGACCCAAACGAGTTTTTAACATTACAAAATAAATTATTTGCAAGTTTTAATAATGTTAATGAAGATATTTTATTTGTTGCATTTTTGATGATTTTTTTAACTGTGATTTTTATATCAAAAGATATAAAATATTTAGACGTTATTAGCCTTGGAAAAGACCAAGCGATAAATTTAGGTGTTGATTATGAACGTAGTATAAAAAAGTTTTTTATAATAGTATCTATACTTATATCGGTATCTACTGCTTTAGTTGGATCTATTACTTTCTTAGGATTTTTGGTTGTTAATGTAACAAGGCAAATTACTAAAACTTATAAACATAGTCATCTTTCTTTAAATACCATTTTGGTAAGTATATTTACACTTGTTTTCTCACAGCTTGTTATTGAAAGAATTTTAAATATACAGATGCCTATTAGTGTAATCATAAATTTAATTGGAGGAATTTATTTTATATACCTATTGTTTAAGGAGAGTAGATTATGATTTGTGTAAAAAATATTTCTAAAGAGTATAATGGTAAAAAAGTTTTAGATGATGTTTCTGTAAATATCCAAAAAGGAAAAATAACTTCTTTTATAGGTCCTAATGGTGCAGGAAAAAGTACGGCTTTTGGTATTATGAGTAGACTTATAAAAAGAGATTCTGGTGAAGTATATATAGAAGGAAAAGAGATAAGTCAGTGGGATAAAAATGAGCTTTCTAAAAAAATTGCTATTTTAAAGCAGTCAAATAATATTAATATAAGGCTGACAATAAAAGAACTGGTTAGTTTTGGTAGATTTCCATATTCTCAAGGTAAATTAACTGATGAGGATAAAAAATATATAGATGAAGCGCTTGAATATATGATGCTTACAGAGATAAAGGATAAGTATTTAGATGAAATAAGTGGTGGTCAAAGACAAAGAGCTTACATAGCTATGGTAATTGCACAATCTACAGAATATATATTTTTAGATGAGCCACTTAATAATTTAGATATGAATAATTCAGTTAAGATGATGAAGATGCTTAGAAAACTTTGTGATGATTTAAATAAGACTATAATTTTGGTTATGCACGATATAAATTTTACATCTTGTTATTCTGATTATATTATAGCTATAAAAAATGGCAAAGTTGAAATACAAGGAAATGTAGATGAGGTTATTAATGAAAAATCATTAAGTCAAATTTATGATATGGAATTTGATATAGTTGATATAAAAAATAATAAAATTGCTGTATATTATTGATGATAGTAATTATTAATATTGGGAGGATAAAAATATGAAGAAAAGATTTTTGATTATTGCTGGAGTTGTGTCATTTGCTCTGTTTTCAGGAGTGGCTTGTAACTCAGGAGAATCTAAAGAAGTTAATAATATTACTGAAAATTCAACTACTATAAAGGTTACAGATGATAATAAAGAAGTAGAAGTACCTGTAAATCCAGAAACTGTTGTTTCTTTTGATTATGGTATTATTGATGCACTTGATAGTGTTGGGATAGAGGTAGAGGGACTTCCTAAGGACGGTAGTTTACCTAAAAGTTTAGATAAATACAAAGATGAAAAATATGCAAATGTAGGGGGATTAAAAGAACCGGATTTTGAAGCTACAAACAATTTAAATCCAGATTTAATAATAATAAGTGGAAGACAAGCTGAAATGTATGATGAATTCTCTAAAATAGCGCCTACATTACTTTTAAATGTAGACGGTGCTAACTATATGGAAGATTTCACTCGTAATATGGATGTATTAGGAAAAGTATTTGAAAAAGAAGAGGAGATAAAGTCTGAATTAGATGAAATAAATTCACAAATAGAAGAAGTTAATAAAACTGTTACTGAAAATAAAGCTAATGCATTAGCATTTATGGTGGATAAAGGTAATTTAAGTGTATTTTCTCCAGAATCTAGATTTGGAATTATATATAAACAATTAGGATTTGAAATAAAAGACCCCAATATAGAGGCATCTAATCACGGTCAACAAGTAACTTTTGAATATGTAGCTAGTCAAAATCCAGAGTATATATTTGTAGTTGACAAAGGAGATGCAACTGGAGGAGATGCTACAGCAAAATCTTTATTTGATAATGATTTAGTAAAATCTACTGATGCATATAAAAACGGAAAAATAGTATATTTATCATCACCAGAATGGTATGTAATAAGTGGTGGTATAAATTCAACTAAAACAATGATAAATGATGTAAAACAATCTATAAAATAAAAAATATAGGGGATTTTAATTGTCCCTATATTTTTTTGTTTTTAATAATATGTATTATATTATCATAACTTTTTATAGAATTTTTAGCATAAATTAAAAATTCTTTACCTGTGTCAGTTAGAGTTATATTTCTAGTTGTTCTATCAAATAAAATAGTGTCTAACTCATTTTCTAGAGCTTTTATCTGTTTTGATAAAGAAGATTGTGATATACAAAGCTCATATGATGCAACTGAAAAATTTTTATATTTTTCTACTGCTAAAAAGTATTTTAATTGTTCTATTGTAATTTTAATCACCACCTTATTTTATTTTCAAAAATAATATATTTTTCATCTAAAAGTATTGATAATATATATCATATGATATATATTGTATTAAATCAACTGTATATTCAAAAATATTTTATTAGGAGGGATTATGAAAGATAAAGAGTTGTATAAAAATATACTTAAAATAAGTATACCAATAGCGATGCAAAGCCTTATAAATGTTGGTGTTAGTATGACTGACACTATGATGCTTGGGAAATTTGGTGAAATAACATTATCATCCGCGGCTTTGGCTAATCAGTTTTGTTTTATGTTTTTAATTATTAATTTTGGATTAGGTGGTGGAATAGGGGTTCTATCTGGTCAATTTTGGGGTAATAAAGATATTATTTCGATAAATAAAGTTTTATCTTTACTTATAAAATTGAGTTTTTCATTTGGAGTATTATTTTTATTATTAGGTCAAGTATTTCCGTATAAGATAATGAGTATTTATACAAATGAAACAGAAGTTATAAATCAAGGTGCACAGTATTTAAAAATAGTTTCATTATCTTTTATACTTCAAGGAATATCAACTACTGTAAATATTTTATTTAGAACTGTAAAGACTGTAAAACCTGCACTTTTAGTTTCTTTTATATCATTTATTATAAACGGATTTTTAAACTGGGTATTCATATTTGGAAATTTAGGTATGCCGAGCTTAGGTATAAAAGGTGCTGCTTTATCAACTTTGATAGCTAGGATATTTGAATTTAGTTTTGTATGTTTTTATTTACTTAAATTAGATAAAAAGATATGTTTTAAATTAAAGTATCTTTTTGAGTTTGATAAAGAAATATTTAATAAGTACTTAAAAGTTGGAGCACCAGTTTTAGTAAGTGATATAATTTTAGGTTTTGGTAGTAATATGGTATCAGTTATAATGGGACAAATGGGTTCTGATATGGTATTTGCAAATAGTATATCTAGTGTTGTACTTCAATTTACTAATGTATTTTTGATGGGAGTATCTAATGCTAGTGGAGTTATAATTGGTAATACTATTGGAGAAAAAGAGTATGAACTTACTTATTTTAGGGCAAAAATATTTTTGGTATTAGCAATAATACTTGGTTGTTTTTCATCAATTGTTATATTTGTTTTGAAACATTTTATAGTTGATTTTTACAATGTAACAGAAAGTACCAAATCAATTGCATATAGTCTTATGAATTCAACATCATTTTTAGTTATTTTTATGTCTGTCTCTAGTGTTCTAACTAAGGGAGTTTTAAGAGCAGGTGGAGATACTAAGTTTTTAATGATAGCAGATGTTTTATTTTTATGGATAGTATCTATTCCACTTGGATATTTAGCAGGGATAGTTTATAAATTGCCTTACGGAATTGTTTTAATAGCTCTAAAATTTGATGAAATAATAAAAAGTACTTGGTGTATTAGTAGATTATTCAGTAAAAAGTGGATAAAAAATGTTTCTACAAAGAGTGAAGATTAAGTAGTTAAAATATTTTTAGCTACTTTTTTATATTGAAAAAATATGTTAATATTAAAATATATTGTAATTAGTAGGTGATTATATGTTTTATGTGAATTTTAATAATTTTAATAACTTCGATAAAAAAGAAAATGCTAATAAATTTATAATGTTTGGTTCATTATTAGTGTTTTTAAGTTCTATATCTTTTTTATCAAAAGATTTAGGGGTTAGTATAATTTCTTATACTATTGCATTTTTATTTTTGTTTTTTGCATATTTAAATTTGGTGAATATAAATGATAGAAAAAGATATCAATCAAAAGAAGAAGTAAGACCATACACTTTACTTCAAATATTTTTAGTTTCTATGGCAATTTTATTTATAGTTTTTCCAACTAAAATCCAGGCTATATTTTCTACTTTATATGGAGTTTTTGTTTTATATAAAGTAGTAGTTGAGTTTATTAAAAATAGAAATAATCCATATTATAGATTTTCTTTTTTTAAGATAGTATCTTTATTATTTGGAATAAT
>JAGHEK010000088.1 GCA_017889265.1 Romboutsia sp.
CAAGTTTTTTTAATATATCCTTCTCTACAATAATTTTTTAATCTTGTTGGAGATATATCTAATTTATTAAAATGTTCTTCAGATAGATTTCCACATTTATTTAAAGCTGTAAAAACAGCTTTATCTCTGTTATATAAATTTTTTATATATTTGCCCATAATTAAATTCTCCTTTCAAATTATTACCCTGTGGGCGAAACGAAATTTCGTATGTTCGGGTCGGCTTTAGCCAAGTGCTCCTTTAGGAGTGCTTCCCGTGAAATACGAAATCAATTTAGCCATACCTAATGAAATAAGCACCGAATGGGGCGAAATTGAATTGAGGTAATGGGTTAATTGGTGAAGCCCACTACCTCTTAACCTTTACCAACTTAGCTTATATCAATATTTTTAGCTTTGAGGTTGAGTTTTTAAATCTCCAACCCTAATCGCATATTATATAATAGATATTTGATATTATTTTTATAACTCGATGTATGTTTAATAACTAAAAAAATATTTCTTAAGTTTATAGTCTTTTACATATTCAATGTAGAAAGTAAAATCAATAGCAAAATAAAAAAGCTTTATGTTAATAAAAACATAAAGCTTTTTTATTTTTTGTTACTTAATTTATATACCAAATATTTCATTTATTTACATATTATAATATAATATAATTACACAAAAATATTTTTAATCAAACAATTATAAGGGAGTGACAATTTTGAAAAGCTTTATTGATAGAGAAGAAAAAGAAATGAGTCCACGTTATTCATTGCAAAATTATTATAAAAGCGGTAGTCAGGATGGGTTACACTTAAAAGTATATATTAAAAATGGCAAATCTAATAAACTACTTGTTGCTAGAGCCTCAAGTTATCTTATGAATGTAAATCAGGAAAAAAAGCTTACTCTAAATTATAATGTTAGATTATATAACTGATTTATTAGAATATATAGGCAATATTTTTGAGGCAACTGGAAAAAACAAATCTAACATTCAAAAAAAATATATATGTACTTTTATAGGAATTAGTTTACTTATAACATCAATTTTAATAAATGTATTTTTTCTAAACAAATAAATTTATATTTTTAAAATTTACTATATTAATTTAGTATAGTATGACGAATAAATTCTATTTCTAATACTTATTTAATTGACTCTACCCAATCTGAATAATGAGTGTATAATGGTTTTATAAGAAATTAAATGTCCTAAATAAATTATGCAAAAATTGAGGAGAATAACTTGAGAGAGATTTACTTAAAATGAGACTTAATCTAAGCCTTATTCTTTATCTTGAATTAAATGATTTATATTTTTATGCTTTTTTCAATATCTATAATTTTATTAAGTAATATATTTCCGATAAATACGTTAAATAGTAATAGAATAACATTAATAATAAATAATAAAACAAGTAAAAATATAGACTTAAAATTAAACTATACGGGATTAAAAAAAGATATCACTATACCAACAATTAAATCAAATGATAATATCAAATATAAAGTTTATATAGATAAAGATTTTAAAGAAGGTTCAATGAGTATTTACTATATAGATGAAAATAATAAAAAAGTAAAGTTTGTAGTGGTTGGATATTTTGAAAAAGAATATAAAGATACTATAAATATTAGCATTAAAGAAATAAACGATAAAATTGAAATAACCACAAAACGGTAATTGTAAATGAAATAACTTTAAATCCTAAATTTAGAAGAATAATAAATAAACTCTTTTTGTATTAATTGTATTATTTATACAGTTCACTTTATTTGATTATTATAGTTATTTATTATTAATTTTATATAGAGAAATAATATTATAAAAAAATAATAATAAATTTAAAATATATGAAATTACTATTAAATTATATTTTTTTATTAAATAGTAAAAAAATATGTGTATTAATGAAAAACTAATAAAATATAAAATAATACAAATTATAGATAATATTCTTTTATTATTAAATAATATACTTTCTAATTTAGTATTTTTAGTTAATTTATATAGTATGCCCCAGAAACCTATTTGAATTAATATATTTATAAAAGTATTAAAAATATTAAATAAAATTAATAAAAATATCGATTTCATAACTATTTTCCATTCTTTATATAATAATTTTACAAATATAATATATGAAATTAATACATAAATCAATACAATAAAAAACTATATTGTTATTTTAAATTGAGGTAGTATTGATGAATTTAAAGAAAAGAACAAATAAAATTAAATGTTATATGTATAAAAATTAAATAATAAAATTGTTTTCCAAAATCACCTTTAAAGATATTTAAAAAATGCCTATATAATTCCAATTATATAGGCATTTTTTATTCTGGATATATAGCTATAGTATATAAATTTATATTTTATTATTTCTTAAAATTTTAACTTCTTCTAATGATAACCCTGTTTTTAGTGATATTGTATTGTCATCTAATACATCTAATAGATTTTTTGCTATTTCTAATTCTTTATTTTTAGCTCCTTTTTGCATACCTTCTTCTTTTGCTTTTGATAATGCACTTATTTCATCTCTTATTGATTTTTCTCTTAAAAAATATAGTTCTCTATCTTCCTTACTTTGACTTAATTTATATAGCTTGTCCTTTGCTTTTTTTAAGTCTTGGTTAGTTGTTTCAATACTTCGTATTACTTCGCTTTCCGGATCTCTTAAAAATTCAACCCATACTTCTAACATATCTTTTTCATCTTTTAACTTAAGTTGTCTTAGTTTAGGTATTTCTATAAAGTGAATTTCACAAATATCAGTTAATTCCTCATTTGTTTCTATCTCTTTTAATCTGTAAACATTATGAAATCTATCGTTATCTAAGTAATTATAATTTAAGATATTTATACAAACAGTTCTACTTAGTTTTC
>JAGHEK010000089.1 GCA_017889265.1 Romboutsia sp.
ATACAAAAAAGCTATGATAAAAATATTCATAGCTTAATTATTTTTAGTTTTTCTATCTATTACGAATGACTCTGCTTTTTCTATATGTTCTTTAGCATATTTTTTAGCAAGTTCTCCATCTCTATTTTTTATAGCATTCATTATCATTTTATGTTCTTTTACTATATTCGAAAAAGAATTGTTATCAGAAACATAACTAACTCTAAATCTATAAACTTGTTCCCATAAAGAATTTATTAACTGATGTAATCTTTTATTATTAGTCGATTTGAATATTTGTTCGTGAAACTCTACATCTTTTTTTAGAAGTTCTTCTATATCAGTAGTTTTACTACATTCATCAACTATTTCTTCTAGTTTTTTTATATCCTCATCACTCATTCTTTCACTTGCAAGATATGCAGCTAAACCTTCAAGACTAGCTCTTATTTCTAATACTTCTATAATATCTTTTAATGACATATCAGCAACGTATGCCCCTTTTCTAGGTAGCATAATTACTAATCCCTCAAGTTCAAGTTTTCTAATAGCCTCCCTTACAGGGGTTCTACTAACACCTAACTTATTAGCAAGTTGAACTTCCATAAGTCTATCTCCAGGGTTTAAGTCCCCTTTTAATATAGCTTCTCTTAAATTTTCAAATACTAAATCTCTTAAAGGCTTGTAATCATCCATATTTATCTTATTAATATTATCCATTTAATATATCTACTCCTTTATCACTCGAATTTATTAAAAACACTTGATTATACTTTTTTAGAAGTTCTTCTTTAGCATTTTTTGCTAACTTTTCACAATCGAATATTCCAAAAACAGTAGGACCACTTCCACTCATCATACATCCTAAACAGTCATTCTTTTTCATTATATTTTTTATATCATCTATTTCGCTATATTTTTTTGAAGTTACACTTTCTAAAACATTTTTCATATTAGATGATAAAGAACTTATATCATTATTTTCAAGGCATCCTATCAAATATTTATTATCTGGTCTATTCTCTAAATTTGATAAATCTAATCCCTCATAAACTTCTTTAGTAGATACAAAAAGCTCAGGTTTACATACTAAGATATGAACCTTATCTGTTAAAGGCTCTATTTTAGTTAATTTTTCACCTATATTTTGTGCTAAAAATGTACCTCCTACTATACAAAAAGGAACATCTGCACCTAATTTTAATCCAAGTTCTTTTAATTTTTCATCATCTAATTTTAAATCAAAAATTTTATTAAGTCCAACTAATGTAGCAGCAGCATTAGAACTACCACCAGCCATACCACCTGCAACAGGTATTTTTTTATCTATATATATTTCAACACCATTTTTTATACCAAAACTATCTTTTATAAGCTTCGTAGCTTTATAAACTATATTTTCCTCATCAATAGGTATATCTAAACTATTTGTATTTATTTTTATTACATCTTCATCTAAGATATTTATAGTTAAAGTATCATATAAATCTATCGTTTGCATTATCATTTCAACAAAATGATATCCGTCTTCTCTTTTCCCTAAAACATCTATCGATAAATTTATTTTCGCTCTGCTTTTTAATTTTATTAGATTCATTTAAAAACTCCTTATGAGTAAAATTTACATCCTCTTGATTATACTACAAAATCAAATTAATAAAAATATGGTAGAAGATAAAATATCTTCTACCATGTCTATTTAGTCAAATAACGAAACTTTCTTTTCTAATATCAAACATTTGCCTGGAACTAATTTTTCATCTAATTTTAATTCATTAAGTTCTGCTATTTCATCTTCAGTAGTATTGTATTTTTTAGCTACATTCCAAAGAGTATCCCCTTCTTTGCATATATAAACTATTAAGCTAGGTGCTTTAGATAAATCATACTCTCCTAAATCTTCACCTTTTACAATGAATCTTTCAACACTCTTATCCATTGCCTCTACATATCTTCTTACTTTCATAGATAAATCTATCTCATCTTTATTCAAATCTAAGTCTAACTTTTCTATGCAAACACTATTAAATACCTTACAATCTTCATTTAGATTTTCTATATCTATTTCGTGTTTAAAAGGTATTTCTTCAGTTATTTTATAAAGTAACTTTAACCCTTCAACAGGAACATATAATATATCTAATCTAACTATACCTTGTATTATACTTTTATCTTTTTCTATATAATTATTTTCTATTGATATATTAGCATTACAGCTTATAACATCTTTTATTTGCACACTGTCATTAGTATTTTTTATAGTTTCTCTTATAGGGAACGTTTCTGTATCTGAAGTCAATAATTTATTTACTTGAACTGACTTATGGTCAAATTTTATTATCTTATGAGGAGAATAAGCATCTTGTAAAAACTCTCTAGTAACCTCATCTATTATTTTAACTTTGCAATTAACAACACAATCTATTTCTAAACTTCCCATATTTTCTGTGCTTTCATTAAAGTTATAATTAAATTCTCCTATATTAATTAAAACTTCATCTTTCATTCCTTCACAAGCACCTGGAACTTCTATAAATTGAGTAAAGTCTATTCCTATTTTATCAAGCTCAACAACTTCTGAATCATAAGTTGATGCTAAAGGATTTATCTCTACACAACCACCTATTATAACTTTATTATCTGCTACTCTAGTATCTTTTATTTTAACAGTAGGATTTAAACTTATTATAGAGTCTATTTGCTCCATATTTATATTTATATTATCTTTTATAGAGCTTTCTCCACTTTCTATACCTACTATATCTTGATATGTTATTTCTTTTCTAAATTTTTGAACATCTTCAACTTGAGAAACATCTTTAACTATGTTTATTTTTTTCTTTTCAAATAAACTTCCCTTTATATTCATTAAAGCTCCTAGCTTTATTTTTCTTTCATTCATTATAGTAAAATCAATGTGTTCAACTTCTGCAAATAACATATTTTCCATATCTTGATTTATATTATCTTTTTCTATAACTTCATTTATATCTATCTTACCATTCATATTTGAAATAGTATTTTTATCAGTTGCCAGATATATTATATTGTAATTAAAACAACCTCTTATAGTTATTTTACCCTCATTTAGCTCTATTTTTTTAATTGATATGTACCCCATAACATCAATAATTTCTTCAACATCTAACTTTTTATCTGGTACAACTAACTCAGATTCTATAAACGTTTGAAATTTCCCAAAGTCTATTCTATTATCAACTTTTATTACATCTTTAATTAATTCCATCTTTATCCCCCTACAAAAATAAATATCACACTATATTTATATTTAAGGATATAAAAAAAAATTACACCTATTTCGGCGTAATTTTAAACTAACGCATTATTTTGTTTATATACCTGAAGTTTTACACTTGATGTTAAAAGCTCAGAATAACTATAAGAAACCCTTGAAAAACCTGAATTTTCATTTTCAATCTTAACAACAAAAACACTTGGATATAGTTTTTCAAGTATCCCTTTCTTAGTAATTACCTGTTTTCTTCCTTTATCAGCTTTTAATATTATATTCTTACCTAAATGCTTTTCTAGACTTTTTCTTATATCATCTAAGGTTTGAATAGTGGCCATCGTATCACCTTCTTTTAAACATTCATACGTTTACATAATATCATATATAATCTTCTTTGTCAAACATTAACTAATTATTTTATCTATTTTAAATAAAAAAGTCAATATATTTTATAATTTTTTAATATAATGTTGATTTTGGCATAGCCCATCTAAATTTACCTTTAGTTTCTGAGCCTCCAACACCTTTCAAACCTGTAACAGTTTGTTCTATAACTTCTTCTATCGGAACTACTGTATCAATTCTCGAACAAGCAATTTTTTCTACTACAAAAACAGGGTCTAAAGCGTGTATCATTATTCTAGCAGGAGAACTAGCATAATTTGCTCCGGCTTTTATTATTTGTTCGTAATTAGATTGACAAGCACCCGCAAATATAACTAAATCATCTTTATTTTTCTCCCATTTTCTAGCTTCCTTAACCGTTTTTATAAAATTCATAGAATTTCTATAATTATTCAAATCTTTTAAATCTCTACCTTTTGAAGTTATAGAATCGTGTCCAGTTATAACTAAAATATCGGGATTATGCTTTTTTAATAACCTTAATACTTCTTTATGTTGATTAGCTTCTGGAATTGATACCCCTACAGCAGGTATACCTAACTCCGTATAGACATCTAAACATATCTTAAGATATTCCTTATCTCCGTCTATTTGAAGTACCTTTCCTGGAATACCATAAATATTAGGATTAGCTTGTTGAACTTTAGCTAATGACCTACCTATCTTTCTTTCTTGTGAAGTTTTAATAGTTTTATTTATAATTTTTTCAATAGAAGTATCTATTAAAATCTCTCTTAATTCTTTTTGATTAACAATTTCTAAATCTTCTATATTTGAATCAGCCAAAACTCTAAATGCAACACCTTTTAATATCGCAATCTTTTGGTTGTTACTATCTATAATAAAACTAACTATTTTAAATATAATGTCATTATTATAGGATTTTCTAGTTACCATATCGCCTATATTCATACCATCACCCCTAACTAATTTATAGTATGAATATATTTATTTTTTGCCACAAAAAAAGCACACCAATAGTGTACTTTAATAATCTTTAAACTTATCTAAATCATTATTATCTTTAGGCTTTTCTTTTTTTCTTTCCTTTATTTTTAAAATTATAATAAATAAACATATTAAAGGTAAAACAATATAATTTAAAATTGCAATAACAAAAAGAAAATTAAATTTCATCTTCTATTACAACTCCTGTACCGTACGCTACCATTTCCGATGCATTTCCCATTATATTAGAAGTTACTAATTTAAGACCTACTATCGCATTTGCTCCTTGTTCCCTAGCTTTTTCAACTAATCTACCTACCGCTATCTTTCTAGATTCATCTTGCATTTCAGTTAATTCATTTAACTCTCCACCAACAAGACTTTTAAGACCTGCACCTATATCTTTTCCTATATGTTTGCTACGAACAGTACTAGATGCAACATATCCTATAACCTTTGTTATTTTTTTCCCTGGTATAGTATCAGTAGTTACTATTAACATAAAAAACATCTCCCTATTTTAAAATATTTATTATTTATATAATTATTATATTACAAAAATCAGTTTTCTTACTCAGATAAATATTTACTGTATTTTTCTTTAAATTTCTCAAAATCTATATTTTTATTAAATGATAAGTCTATCCATTCATCATTACATAAATGATATACATATTCTTTTTCCTTGTGAATTATATAGTAATCCGCCATTCCTCTAAAATTATTAATTATTTCATCTTCAATCAATTCTCTTATCAAGATTTTATATCTTATGTCTTTAACTTTGCAACTAATATAAAAATTATGTACTTTCTTAATTCCTACCTCACTTGTTTTTCCTAAATCTGTACATATGCAGTTCATCTTTCTTAGTATACTTTTATTCTGTATATATGGATTTATTCTTATATGTTTCTGTGTATATGTAGGTTTATCATATAAATATTTACAATCATACGAACCATCTTCATTTTGAATAATATCATACTCATATTCATCATACTTGTTTACTACAAATAATATATCGTCTTCATCGTCAAACAAATCATTAAAAATTTGCAATGCTCTCATATACACTAATTCCAAAGCTTTAGCATCTTCTGAAATTAATGTATTAATATCATTTTCCAGATCTAAGGCTAAAGTATTTTTATTAATCTGACAAAAAGGATTGTATAATTTTAAATCAACATATAAATTATTTATATAATCTTTTAATTTGCTCATTCAGTTATTCTCCCATTTAAAATAATAATTTTTATTATATTATTCATTTAAAATAATTACAATATTTATTATAAATATATAAATAATCCTAAATAATAAATATAAAGTTTATAATTTATTTTTTTAATTTTTTATCGTAATAACTTGAATATTTTAAATATTATAATTAATTATTTTTAATAAAACTATTTACATACAATAAAAAAGATGATAAGCTATTTCTAAAGATCGGAGGAAATATATGCATAAACTATTAAGCCATTGTCCTATATGTTCTGATAAACTAAAAGCAACAAAACTAAAATGTAATAGTTGCAATACTCTTATAGACAATGAATTTGAATTATCTAAATTTGATTATCTAAATAACGAACAACTTTATTTTATAGAAAAATTTATAAAATGTAGAGGAAATATAAAGGAAGTTGAAAAAGAACTAGGTATATCATATCCAACAGTTAGAGCAAAATTAGATGATGTTATCGAAAGTTTAGGATACTCAACTAAAGAAAATAAAAATATAAAGAATAATAAAGATATACTAATTTCTCTAGAAAAAGGAAAAATTTCTGTTGATGAAGCAATAAATAAACTGAAATATTAGGAGGTATTTTTTATGAATGACGAAATTGTTATGATATTAAAAATGGTTGAAGATGGCAAAGTTTCAGCTGAGAGAGCTAAAGATTTAATTGATGCTTTAAAATACACACCAACTGAAAATAAATCCATATCTAATGATAACTATGATAATAAATTATTAAAAGTTGATATTTCAAGTTCTCAAGGAGATAACGTAAACTTAAAACTTCCTGTTAAATTGATTAAAGAAATTATAAAAGTAGCTGATAAATTACCTTTACCTTCAAATATTAGTTGTATGGAAGATATTGATGTGAATGAAATAATAAATTCTTTAGACCAATGTTTTGAGAATAATCTTTTAGGTGAGATAATTAATATATCTTCCAGTCAAGGTGATTTAGTTAAAATAACTATATCATAAGAATAATTCTATATGATAATATCAGTTAAAAGTAATGATTTTAAATTATTATTACCTATTCCACTATCTTTATTAATTATAATTATAAAATTTATTCCAGAAAATAGATTTGGTGATTATAAAAAAAATTTAATTATTAAATTATTAAAAATACTTAAAAAAATTCAAAGTACTATAAAGGTTTAAAGATATTAGAAGTTATATCTCAAACAGGAGATCATATAGTTGTTAGAATGTAAAAAGGACTTGCAATGCAAGTCCTTTTTACAAAACTATTTTCCACAACACTTTTTATATTTCTTACCACTTCCACAAGGACATGGCTCATTTCTACCTACTTTAGTTGCCTTAACTATAGTTTTTGATGTTTTATATGCTTTTTGTATTTCTTTTCTCTTATCAAATGATAAAACACCATCCCAAGCAGTTAAATTATATAACCAATGAGCTTCAACTACTACCATATTGTAATATAATTTTTCCCAATCTATTTCTATTTTTATATCCGAATCAGAAGTTATTTCTTCTAAATTTAATTCTTCTACGATACTTTCATTTATTCCATCTAAGAATCCCATAAAGAATTCATTATTTGTATCATATTTAACTGCTAAATCACTTAATCTTCCTTCTACAACCTTAGTTTTTTCTATTAATATCTTGTTGTATATAGATGCCTCTACTTTAAGATATTCTTCCCAGAATTTAACTTCTGCTTGTTGATTTTCGTGGTTTTCGCTTATTTGTAACCATTCTTTATATAAACTCATAACATTATTTACCAAAATATATTTTGGTATGCTCCTTCCTTTTCTATTAATATTAAACTATTTTTTATCCATTATACCACAATTAAATATTTTTTTTAATATATTTATAGCATACTCTTGTTCTATAAAATAAGGACTTGTAGCAATGGTTATAGTTTTTGCTTTTTTGATTAAATTTCTTATTTTATTAATTTTTATATCTAAGGGTATATAATCCATATCTTTTGAGAATATATCTAAATCTATATCTAGCACAAATTCTTCAGAAGTGTCATACTCAAAGGAATAAGAATTATCCATTATTATGACTTCAGAAAATATACCTTTATTAATAGCAGGTTTTATGAAACTTCCTACATTAAGTACATAATTAGTATACCTAAAAACATTATCTAAACTATCAATCTCTACATTATAATTTTCAGGTTCTCTAGTGTCTTTATGTTGGTCTATATGTATTAATTTACAACCTTTATTAAAATACCCTTCTTTAAAACTTTTTATCCAAAAATAAAAAGCATGATTATGATTATCAAAGATATAAATATCTTTATCTAAATACTTAAAATTAACAAAATTTTCAAGACCTTTTGCTTTTATTTCAATGTCCTCATCGATTTCATTAAAAGCAATTTCATTACCTAATGTTATATCCTCTAAAGTTCCATTTATCAATTTAGGGACATATATTTTTTTATTTTCTCTATCTTCATACGAAAATATATTGTTCCCAACTGGCTTATCTATATAAAATCCATTATAATTCTTCATAAAACCACCTTGAAACTATAATTTAAATAAATTCCATGGATATTCATTAGGTGTATCACAAGTAAAAACTAACCTTTCTTTAGTAGTAGGATGATTAAATTCTAATTTATAAGACCATAAAGCTATCTGCTCACCAACTTTGCTATTTCCATATCTTTGGTCACCGTATAATGGATGATTTCTACTTGAAAATTGTACTCTTATCTGGTGAGGTCTACCAGTATGTAAGTCTATTTCTACCAAACTAAATTCATCATTACTAGCTAAAGTTTTGTAATCTAAAACTGCATCTTTAGCTTCTTTATGATTTTTAGTAACTACACTTACCATATTAGTTGTTTTATTCTTATATAGATAGTCTTTAAGTGTTCCTTCTTTTTTATCCATAGTTTTATGGATCACTGCTTTATAAGTTTTTTTAATAGTTTTATTTCTTACTTGTTCAGAAAGCCTTGATGCACACTTTGAAGTTTTTGCAAAAACCATAATTCCTCCAACAGGTCTATCAAGTCTATGAATAAGCCCTACAAATACATTTCCAGGTTTATTATATTTTTCTTTTAGATACCTTTTTAGTAAGTTTACCATATCTAAATCATTAGTATTATCCCCTTGAGACAATATATTTATAGGCTTTTTTACAACTAAAAGATGATTATCTTCATAAATTACATCAATCATTATTTAGACTCCCATCTTCCAAATATACCACAAGGTAAAACTTTATTATCTTTTGAAGTAGGTATTCCTATTTCTCCTGCGTATACTTTTCCACCTTTAGCTTGTTTTTTTACTGTTGCATCAAGTATATGCTCAAGTATTATAGGAGAAAGTCCAGTAGTATAAGAATTTATTAGGAAAAATAAAGATTTATCACTTAAAACTTTAGTGCATAACTCAACTAATCCATATAACTTGTCCTCTATTTGCCATACTTCTCCTTTTGGTCCTCTACCGTATGAAGGGGGGTCCATTATTATAGCATCATATTTATTTCCTCGTCTTATTTCTCTTTCAACAAACTTTACAACATCATCAACTATAAATCTAACTTTTCTATCTCCAAGACCAGATGTATGTAAATTTTCTTTTGCCCAAGTAACCATACCTTTTGATGCATCAACATGGCAAACTTCTGCACCTGCATATGCACAAGCCACAGTCGCTCCTCCTGTATACGCAAATAAATTTAATACTTTTATAGGTCTATTTGATTTTTTTATTAAATTTATTGACCAATCCCAGTTAGCTGCTTGTTCTGGAAAAAGACCTGTATGTTTAAATCCTGTTGGACTTATATTAAACTTTAAATCTTTATAATTTATAGTCCATTTTTCTGGATACTTCTTTTTGTGTTCCCATTGTCCTCCACCTTTTTTACTTCTATGATAATGTCCGTGTGGATTTTTCCAAAGACCTGTTTCATTTTCAATAGGCCACATTATTTGAGGATCTGGTCTTCTTAATATTATATCTCCCCAACGTTCTAATTTTTCTCCATTTCCCATATCTATAAGTTCATAATCTTTCCATTTATCTGCTAATATTAACATTTTTGCTCCTTTTTAGTGAATTTATTTTTACTATTTATCATAAAATATTTCTTACTCAATCAAAATAAATATATTTAAACTAATATTATATATTATAACATAATTTAATTATTAGCATTTATACCTTTTTAAC
>JAGHEK010000090.1 GCA_017889265.1 Romboutsia sp.
AAGAGTATGAAAATAGAATAGTATATTATGAAACTTCAAGGGGTTGTCCGTTTAATTGTCAGTATTGTTTATCCTCTACTTTAAAAGGTCTAAGATATTTTAGTATAGATAGGGTAAAAAAGGATTTAAAAAAACTTATAGATGCTAGAGTATCTCAAATAAAGTTTATAGACAGGACTTTTAATGCTAATAAAAAGTTTGCAAAAGAGATAATGCTATTTTTAATGGAAAATGATAATAATTATACTACTTATCATTTTGAAGTAACGGCACATTTACTTGATGATGATATGCTAGAATTTTTATCTAATTGCAAAGAAGGTCTTTTCCAGTTTGAAATAGGAGTTCAAACTACCAATCAACAAGCATTAGATGAAGTTGGAAGAAGAGATGATTTTGAAAGACTTTCTTATGTAGTAAAAAAGATAGCTTCTTTTAGAAATATTCATCAACATTTAGATTTGATTGCAGGACTTCCTTATGAAAATTATAGTAGTTTTGAAAATTCTTTTAATGATGTATTTAATTTAGGTATAGAACATTTACAACTTGGATTTTTAAAGATGATAAAAGGAACGGGAGTAAGAGATAGAGCTTTACTTCACGGTTATAAGTACAAAAATTATGCACCATATGAAGTACTATATAATAATTATATAACTTATGAAGAAATACTTAGATTAAAAGATATAGAAGAAATTTTAGAAAGATATTATAATTCTAAAAACTTTATTTTATCTATGAGATATATTATTTTTAACTATTATAAAGAAAGTCCTTTCAAGTTCTTTGAGGATTTTGCTGTTTACTTTGATGAAAATAGATATTTTGATACTGGACAAGCTAAAAATCAATTATATAAAATACTTCTTGATTTTTATACTTATAAAATAGGTGAAAATACTGAGTTATTTAATGATATATTAAAGTATGATTATATATCTTTAGGAAAAACATCTAATTTACCAGATTTCTTTAATAAAGTGGATTTAGAAGATTTTAAAAATAGATGTCATATGTTTTTACAAGATGAAGAAAACATCTTAAAATATGCTAGTAAATTTAAAGATAAAACTGCAAAACAAATTATAAAACACGTTCATTTTGAAGTATTTAGTTTCGATATAATAAAATTAAAACAGGATATAACTTTAGATATTAAAAACACTTTAAATACTTTAATGTTTGTTTATGATGATAATAAAGTATTTGAAAAATCAAAATCGTATAAGGTTAATATATAGGTGAATTTATGATACAAAAATATTTATTAAAAAAGGCTCAAGACCTTGCATTTATTAATATAAAACACGACGGAGAGTTTAAAATTGAAGGATATAATATACCTCAAGGTGGACTTGAAGTTCCTATAAAAAATGAAGTTTTGGTTAAAGGTATAAAAGCAAATACTGCACAAGATAGTCTTAATACTATGTCTATTGCAGATGCTATGATTTATATAATAGGGATTGATAAAAATTTTAGATATAATGATGAATATAAAAAATTTTTAGATGCGTTTTCAAAGAAAGTAAATCTAGATTTAAAATCTTACATGGGATATATGTCTAAAAAGTATTTCGATATAGGTGAATATAAAGATTCTCTAATTTATTTAAGTTCTTTTATAGAGTTTTATCCAAATGATGTAGAAGGTTTATACCATTATTCGATAGTATGTCAAGAAATAGCTAACAATTATAAAAAAGACAACGACAAAAAAGCTATGAATGATTTTTTAGTTGAGGCTCTAAAAAAATTAGAAATTATTATAGACTTAGATGAAGAATTTGCTTTAGCTTATTACCAACTTGGGTATCATTATTATAACCAAGGTCAGTATATAAAATCTAAGGTAATGTGGGAAGAAGGTATAAGACTAGGGCTTGATAGTGATTTAGTATCTGAATTACAAGATAATATAGGTAAAATGGACTATAAAGTTCAGTATGAAGAAGGATACAGTTTTATTTTTAAAGGAAGAAATGAAGAAGCTTTAGAAAAATTACTTCCACTTGAAGAAGAACACGTTGATTGGTGGAATTTACTTTTTATGATAGGTTTAGCATATAAAAATATGAATGAGATTGAAGAAGCTAAAAAATACTTCAATAAAATACTTATCATAAAACCTCATCAAGTCGATACTTTAGTAGAGCTTGGTCTTTGTGAAGCTTGTTTATATAATTTGGATAAGTCTATAGAATATTTTGAAACTGCCGTAAAAATAAAAGAAGATCCAGAAATACTTTGTAATTTAGGTATGGCATACTTAAATAAAGGTGAAATAGATGATGCTATTTATCATATAGAAAGAGCTTATGAGTTAAATCCTCAAGATGAAATAACTATAGCTTGCTTGAATGAAACTGAAAAATATAGATAAAAAGTTTGTTATATTACGAATTATTATATAAAAAATATGTTAAAAACCTCCTAGAAATGGTATAATATAATTAGATCATTTAACGGGAGGTTTTTATGTTTAAATCAGATATACAAATAGCTCAAGAAGCTGATATAAAAGATATAAGAGAAATAGGAAAAAAGATAGGATTAGAAGAAGATGATTTAGATCTTTATGGAAAGTATAAAGCAAAAGTTGACTATAAATTTTTAAATGAGAAAAAGAAAGATTCAAAGTTAATTTTAGTAACTGCTATAAATCCAACTCCAGCAGGAGAAGGAAAAACTACTACTACAATAGGGGTATCAGATGCTTTATCTAGACTTGATAAAAATGTACTTGTAGCACTTAGAGAACCTTCTTTAGGTCCTGTTTTTGGGATAAAAGGAGGAGCTGCAGGTGGTGGATATGCACAGGTTGTTCCAATGGAAGATATAAATTTACATTTTACTGGAGATTTTCATGCAATAGGTGCGGCTAATAATTTACTTGCTGCTATGATAGACAATCATATTCATCAAGGAAATGAACTTTCAATAGATCCAAGAAGAATAACTTGGAGAAGAGCAGTAGATATGAACGATAGACAACTTAGATATATAGTAAATGGTATGGGTGGAAAGGTAAATGGTGTTCCAAGGGAAGATGGATTTGATATAACTGTTGCATCTGAGGTTATGGCGGCATTTTGTTTG
This sequence comes from Romboutsia sp., assembly GCA_017889265.1. Taxonomy (GTDB): domain Bacteria; phylum Bacillota; class Clostridia; order Peptostreptococcales; family Peptostreptococcaceae; genus JAGHEK01. The sequence continues at coordinate 3,103 of JAGHEK010000090.1, forward strand.
GCTAATAACATAGCTGATTTGAAAGAAAAATTAGGAAATATAATAATAGGATATACGTATTCAAATGAGGCTGTAACTGCTAGAGATTTAAAAGCAAACGGTGCTATGGCTGCACTTTTAAAAGATGCTCTAAAGCCTAATTTAGTACAAACTTTAGAAGGAACTCCTGCATTTATCCACGGAGGTCCATTTGCGAATATAGCACACGGTTGTAATTCTATAATAGCTACTAAAATGGCTATGCATTTTGCAGATTATGTTGTTACAGAAGCAGGTTTTGGTGCAGATTTAGGGGCAGAAAAGTTTTTAAATATAAAATGTAAAATGGCAGATATAAAGCCAGATGCAGTAATAATAGTAGCTACTGTAAGAGCACTTAAATATAATGGTGGAGTTAAAAAAGAAGACCTAAACAGCGAGAATTTAGAGGCTTTAGAAAAAGGGCTTCCTAATTTATTAAAACACGTTGAAAATATTACTAATGTATTTGGACTTCCTGCAGTAGTAGCTATAAATAAATTTAGTTTTGATACTGATAATGAAATAAATTTAATAAAGAAAAAATGTGGTGAACTAGGTGTAAATGTTGCGCTTTCTGAAGTTTGGGAAAAAGGTGGAGAAGGTGGAATAGAACTAGCAAATGAAGTTTTAAAACTAATAGATGAAAATAATAATAATAATTTTAGATATTGTTATGATGAAAATGACACTATAAAAGAAAAAATAGAAAAAATAGCTACTAAAATATATGGTGCAGACGGTGTTGATTATACACCAAATGCAGAGAAGGAAATTGCTAATTTAGAAAGGTTAGGTTTTTCTAATTTGCCTATATGTATGGCAAAAACTCAGTATTCTTTAACTCATGATATGACTAAGTTAGGTAGACCTAAAGATTTTAGAATAACTGTAAGACAACTTACAGTATCAGCAGGTGCAGGATTTATAGTAGCACTTACTGGAGAAATAATGAAAATGCCAGGACTTCCAAAAGTTCCTTCAGCAGAAAAAATAGATGTAGATGAAAACGGAGTTATATCTGGATTATTTTAATATAAAAATGGCATCGCTTTGTTGCGATAGCCATTTTTTATATTTTAGGGTTTAAAGATGCAATTTTTGTGACTGCAACATATATTTGAGAAATTTGATACCAAGTTTTAAAATCTACAACTCCAGTTTTAGGAAGACCAAATACTCCTTGGAATACTTTTACTGATTCAGCAGTATCTTTTCCATATATTCCGTCTTCTTTTAATTTTGGAATTGCAGGATAAGATTTTGATATAGCATTTAATTGATTTTGTATCGTTCTTACGTCTTTTCCTCTAGAGCCTATTTGTAAACTCGTTCCCGGATACGATACAGGAACTCCACTAACAATTGGTGCTTTTGAAAAAACTATTTCATCTCCATAAAAATATTTAAGTATACTTTCAAAATCTTTTCCTTGATCTCCTAAATACTTACTTCCCCATTGAGTCATTTGGTTTGGACATTGAACTTTTTCACCGTCACAGTATTGTGCTAAAAGTGGTTGTCTAGAAGATGCTGGTCTTTTTATGAATGTATTGAATATATCGTCTACTGCAACACTTATATTATTAAATATGTTTCTGTTATATATGAACTTATGGTCGTAGTTAGTAGTAGAAGTTATTGTAAAATTATATCCCCTATTTCTATACCATTCTGTAAAAACTCTATTTAAAGTGAATGAAATTATAGCTATTACGTTTGCATATATCGTTTGAGTTGGCCAAGTTGAATAAATTTCAGATGATGCAACGTTTTTAATATAATCTTTAAAAGGTATCCAGTAATTTTTGGCATTTTTGTTGTCTGGTAATCCATCGTGAACTACTATAAATTCTGGAACAACTGGATTGTCTAAAACTACAAAACCAGTTGGAGGTGGAAGTGGTTTAACGCTACTTTCTGGTATTTTCGGAGGATAATCACCGAAAAGAGTATTCTCTGGTATGTTAAATACTTCTTCATTATTTCTAGAAAAACTTAATTTGCTTCTAGTTTTAGGTGATAATGACACTGTTTGTCTTGCTTCTACAATAGGAAAAAGTTCTGCACCGTTTATAAGTACTGTTTCATATCCGTCTTTTATAACCTCAATAGTATATTTACTATATGGTCTTTCTGAGGAAGGATTTTGAGAAAGTTCAAAGTCTGGAGCAGATAAAGGAATATTTGTTACTTGTCCTGATATATCTGTTTCTAGTTTTTCTTTAACTAGTGTTTGGCTCTCATTAACATCTGGATTTGAATATATATTTACATAAGCGCCTTTTATAGGACTGTTAGTTGTTGTATCTATTACGCTAACAGTTAATAAACCTTCTTGCATAGTACCCCCCCTTTTTTTTTATTTATAATATGAATAAATTTATCATTTTGTTAAAGAATTTAATTATATAATATTTATGAAAGGGATTATGTATTATGAGTTTTAAATTAATACTTTTAGCCATATTTCCTATTATTTCTTGGGTTATTTGGATTTATCTAAAAGATAAATACGAAAAAGAACCTTTAAAATCGTTACTCAAGTTTTATATACTTGGAGTAATGTCTAGTTTTTTGGCTATATTTTTTGAAAATATTTTATATGATGATTATTTTTATGGATATTTTTATAAATTTTATGTATCTTTTATAGTTGCAGGAACTGTTGAGGAACTTGTAAAATTTATTTTTTTGATTACTTTTTTGTTTATGGAAAAGAATTTTGATGAAGAGTTAGACGGTATAATATATTCTGTTTTTTTGTGTTTAGGATTTGCGACAGTTGAAAATATTATATATTTAGTAGATGAAACCACTTTTTTTTATGAATTGGGTATTGTAAGAGGGTTTATTTCTGTATCGGCACATATAATGTTTGCTATTAATATGGGATATTATATTTCAAAATACAAGTTTTTAAAAAGAAAGTATTATTTATTTTTAGCTATATTTGTTTCTATTTTACTTCACGGTTGTTTTGATTTTATATTGATGATAGAAGGTAAATGGTCTATTATATTCTTTATAGGTTATGTGATGTTTTTATGGAAATTAAATCTAGATAAGCTAGATGAGTATATAAAGATTTCTAAGAAAAAGTTTAATCGAAAGGAAGATAAGTTTGACTAAATTACCAGATAAATTTTTAGAAGATATGAAAGAAATATTAAAAGATGAGTACGAAGATTTTATAAAAAGTTATGAAAATGAAAAAACTACTGGTCTTAGAATTAACACTCTAAAAATAAGTAAAAAAGATTTTTTAGATATGAATCTATACAATTTAGAGCAGATACATTGGGCAGAAGAAGGATTTTATTATGAAAACGAAAAGCCAGGGAAAAATCCACTTCACGAAGCGGGAGCATATTATCTTCAAGAACCTTCTGCTATGAGTGTTGTATCTGAACTCGATATTGAAAAAAATGATAAAATTTTAGATATGTGTGCAGCTCCTGGTGGAAAATCTACCTACATACTATCAAAATTAGAAAATACAGGGCTTTTAGTTTCTAATGAGATAAACAAATCTAGAATAAAGGCTTTAGGTGAGAATTTAGAAAGATTTGGGGCGAACTGTATAATAACTAATACCGACTCAAAAAGTTTAAATAAAGTTTTTAGAGGATATTTTGATAAAGTTGTAATAGATGCACCTTGTTCTGGTCAAGGTATGTTTAGAAAAGATGAGTTTGCTATAAAAGATTGGAGCTATGATAAAGTTTTAGAGTGTCAAAGTATCCAAAAAGAAATAATAAAAGATGGATATGATATGTTAAAAGAAAATGGAATATTAGTTTATTCAACTTGTACTTTTTCAAAAGAAGAAAATGAAGATGTTATAAATAAATTTATAAAAGAAAATGAAAATGCTATGCTTTTAGATATGAAAAGACTTTGGCCACACAAAGTAAAAGGTGAAGGGCACTTTGTAGCAAAGATTAAAAAATTGAAAGCTGAAAAATGTAGCACAAAAGATATAAAAATTAAAAAACTTAATAAAGAATTAAAAGAATACAAGGATTTTGAGAAAAAATTTATGAATATAAATATTGAAGGTGATTTTTATATAAAGGGTGAAGATTTATACTTGTATCCTAAGTTTATTCCAGATGCTAAAAATTTAAAAGTTTTAAGATATGGAATTAATATAGGTAGTATTAAAAAGAATAGATTTGAACCTTCTCATTCACTTTCTCACTATCTAAAGTGTGAAGAAGCTAAGTATATAGAAAATTTTAATTTCGATGATAGTAAAGTATTAGAATATTTGAGAGGAAATACAATAAATACAAATCAAAGTAGAGGTTGGGTATTGGTTTGTGTAAATAATATTCCACTTGGATGGGGGAAAGAATCTAATGGTATACTTAAAAATCATTATCCTAAAGGTCTTAGAATAAAGTATTGATTATATGTCTATTATACTAAAGTACATAAGTAACTTTAGGAGGCTAATATGATTAATGAATATCAAGAATATGCTATATCTAAATTTCTAAAAAGATATGACTATAATGCAGTTTTAGAAATATTAGAAGAATGCGGAGTTATAAGTGGAGATTTATATTTTTTAACTATGTCTTGTGCTTATTCTATAAATTTTAATTTCGATAAATCTTTAGAATGTATTTTAAAAGTTAGTGAAAAAAATTTAAACAAGGAAGGTATATCAAATATAAAAAGTAATTTAGAAAATCTAAAAAATGGTCATCCAGAAGAAATTTTATCTGAATTAATAGAAAATATAAAAATTCAGATAATAAATAAGGAGTATATAGATTTTTTAGGAAGATTATATAGGGTAAAGGAATCTTTGTTAAAATATATATTTGTAACCACTAAAGAAGGTGCTACAAAAGATGTTAATATGAATTCTTATTCATTATCAAAGAAAAATATTTTATATCTTTTAAAAAAGAAGTATAATATATATAATTCTAATTTAATGCATGGGATTAATAATTATGTTAATAGATATCTTAAAAAAGATAATAAACTTGAAAAAGCTATAAAAATACTTAATAACCAGAGATTAGAAAATTTGATGCATCTAAGAAATGACAGTCCAATAGGGCATGGTTTCAAGGGTGTTAGCAAAGAAGAAATAGAAGAAATTTACGCAAATCCACTTGATGTTATGCAGGATCTGGTTAAAACTTGTGAATTACTAAATCTTGAAATTAAGACAGATAAGTATGATAATATAAATGAGTTTATAATTCACATGCTAGGAAGAAAAGAAAATTATTATTAGGAGATGATTTTTTTGAGTGAAAAAATAAAAAAAGAAATATTTGAATGGGCAAAGATAATTTCTACAGCATTAGTTCTTTCGTTTGTAATAACTTTATTTGTAAAGCCAACGTTAGTTAGTGGAGAATCTATGCACCCTACTTTAGAAAATGGAGATTATTTACTTATAAATAGAATAGAGCCGAAATTAAGTGGTATAGAAAAAGGCGATATAGTAGTTTTTAAAAGTAACTTGATTCAAGATGATGGAAAGACAAGGAAAGATTTAGTAAAAAGGGTTATAGCTACTGAAGGTGACCATATCAAAATCGAAAACTCTAAAGTATATGTAAATGATAAATTGATAGAAGAGCCGTATATAGATGATGATATAATGACAGAAACTATAGATGCTACGGTTCCAAAGGGTAAAATGTTTGTAATGGGAGATAATAGAGATAATAGTTTAGATAGCAGAAATGAAATGGTTGGATTTGTAGATGAAAAAGAAGTTATAGGAAAAGTTTTTGTTAGATTATTTCCTTTTGATAAGATAACATTATTTAAGTAATACTACTATTTTTTAAGATATTTCCTAATCGTGCATTTAAAAAACAAGTATTTTTATGCTTGTTTTTATTTTTTGGTGGTATATATTAAATAAAATTTAATGAAGGAGAAAAAAATATGGTAATAGGACCTCATATATCTATATCTAAAGGATTTTCTAAAGCAATAGAAACTGCAGTTGAAATAGATGCAAATACTTTTCAATTTTTTAGTAGAAATCCTAGAGGAGGAAATGCTAAAGAGTTTTCTAAAAAAGATATAGAAAAGTTTCAGAAAATAAGAGAAGAAAATAATTTTGGAAAAATTCTAGCTCATGCACCGTATACTATAAATTTAGGTGGAACTAAAGAAGATGTTTATGATTTTGGTAAGAGGGCTATAAAAGAAGATATAATAAGAATGGACTCAATAGGAATAGAGTACATGTGTTTTCATCCAGGAAGTCATGTTGGTGGTGGAATAGAGTATGGAATAGACAGAATAGCAGAAGCATTAAATGAAGTTCTAACAAAAGAACAAAATATAATATTACTTCTTGAAACTATGTCTGGAAAAGGAAGTGAAGTAGGATTTACTTTTGAACAGATACGTAAAATAATAGATAAAGTAGAGCTTAACGAAAAATTAGGAGTATGTTTAGATACTTGCCACGTATATTCGGCAGGATACGATATAGTTAATGATTTGGATAAAGTGTTAGAAGAATTTGATAATATTATAGGACTTGATAGATTAAAAGCTATACATTTAAATGATAGTATAACTGAATTTAATAGCAAAAAAGATAGACATGAACAAATAGGTCAAGGTAGTTTAGGATTAGATGCTATAATTAATTTTATTAATCACCCAAAACTAAAAGATTTACCATTTTTCCTAGAGACTCCTCTTGATGAAAATGGTCATAAACAAGAAATAAAGATGCTTAGACAATATGTATAAAAAGAGTGAGTATGAAGTTCACCCGAAAGTATTAGATTTTTTGGTCTAACGATTTTGGGGTATTTCATCATTCACTCTTTTTTTTATTGTATAATTTACGTCATATTCTGATTTTTTATAAAGTTCTATTTCAACTCTAGGATTTTCTTTATCTATAAAATCGAAAAGAAGTACTGGTTTTAATTGCTTGTCGTTTTTTATTATTCCACTTTTTTCTATACCGTCGCAAATACTTTTAGGATAGTTATGTAAATCGCCCATTTTTTTATTTGGAAAATAAAGTCTAATGATAGTTATTAGGTCTTCTTCTATAATATCTCCTTGATACTGTGTATTTATATATCCTGCTATCATATTTTCGTATGCTAGATATTTTGAATGTTTTCCGGTAGAAGGCATCCAAGTTTTGCCGTGAATATTTTTCAATTTGAAATTGGATTTACTTATAGGTCTTCCTGGTATTATAAGTTTTATCATGATTTTAATATTCCTTTTAATTTTTTTAGATATTATATTAATATTTTAAATTTTAGTCAAGTTATACGTTTTTGTATAATATAGATTTTATTTGGTAAAATATAATTGAAAGTATTATAAAAATATTATAAAATTAGTTTAAATAATTTAACCGTGCAGTTTATTTTTAGGAGTAATTTTATGGACAAAAATGATTTGAAAGAGTTTTGTATAAAAAATGGTCTGGATTTAATGGGTGTTTGTGGTGTAGAACCATATATGGAACTTGAAAAAGTTATAAAATCTAGGATTAAAAATGGTTATGTAACGGGAATGGAAGAAGAAGTCATAGAAAAAAGAATTGCTCCTAAAAGCATAATGGAAAGTGCGAAAACTATAATAGTTTTTGCACTTCCGTATTACATAGGTGAAGTAGAAAATAGCAACTTATCTAAATATTGTTATGGCAAAGATTATCATATGGTTTTTAATAAAAAACTTGAGACTATATGTGAGTTTTTAAAAGAAAATATAAATGATTTTGAGTATAAAATTTTCGTTGATAATGGACCTTTAGTAGATAGATATTTGGCTTATTTATCTGGAATAGGCTATTATGGAATTAATAATTCTATAATAACTGATAAATATGGTTCTTATGTTTTTATAGGATATATAATAACTAATTATAATTTTGAAGTAGATAAACCGCTTTATAAGACTTGTATGAAGTGTGGAAGATGTGTGAGAGAATGTCCATCAAAAGCTATTTTAGGTAATTTCGAGATGAATCCTAAAAGATGTTTGTCTTATGTAACTCAAAAAAAAGAAGAATTGACTGATGAAGAAAAGAGTTTGATAAAATCTAGTGGTGTTATTTTTGGATGTGATATTTGCCAAGATGTTTGTCCTCATAATAAAAATATTAAAGAAACTAATATTGAGGAATTTAAAAATGATTTAATAACAAATCTTGATTATGAAGAAATAAACTCTATATCAAATCGTGAATTTAAAAGAAAATATAAAGATAGAGCTTTTAGTTGGAGAGGTAAAAACGTAATAAAGAGGAATTTAGAAATACTTATGGAGGAGTAATGAATAATATAAATGAACTTTTGGATATTTTGGAAGATACTTATCCTGATGCAAAGTGTGAATTAAATTTTACATCGCCATTTGAACTTTTAGTAGCTACTATATTATCTGCTCAATGTACTGATGTTGTGGTTAATAAGGTTACTAATGAGTTATACAAAAAATATAACACACCTAAAGATTTCATAAATCTTAGTGTAGAACAAATAGAAAATGAAATAAAAAAATGTGGGCTTTACAAGACCAAGGCCAAGAAGATAAAAGAAACTGCTCGTATCCTTTATAGTGAGTTTGATAGTGAAGTTCCAAATAATATGGATGATTTGACTAAACTTCCAGGAGTAGGAAGAAAGACTGCTAATGTAGTTTTAAGTAATGCATTTGGAGTTGATGCTATGGCAGTTGATACTCATGTTTTTAGAGTTTCTAATAGACTTGGAATAGTAAATGAAAAAACACCGGAAAAAACTGAGTTTGCCCTTATGAATGCTATACCTAAAAATAGATGGTCTCATTCACATCATCTTTTTATTTTTCATGGAAGACGAACTTGTAAGTCTAGAAAGCCAGAGTGCAGTATATGTACAGTGAAAGAATTTTGTAAGTTTTATAAAAATAATTTGGAGGAGTTATGTTGAATATAGTTTTGGTTGAGCCTGAGATACCACAAAATACAGGAAATATAATAAGAAGTTGTGCAGCAACTGGTACTACTCTTCATTTGGTAAGACCTTTAGGTTTTTCTTTTGATGATAAACACCTAAAAAGAAGTGGTCTAGATTATCATGATTTAGCAAATATAAAGTTTTATGATAGTTTTGATGAGGTAGTTAAAAATAATCCTGAAGGAAAATTCTTTTTTTCGACTACAAAAGTAAATCAGTCTCATTCGGACGTTAAGTTTGTAGAAAATTCTTTTATAGTATTTGGGAAAGAAACTAAGGGTTTACCTAAAGAGATAATCGAAAACAATTTAGAAACTTGTATAAGAATACCTATGATAGATGATGAAAGAGCAAGGTCTTTGAATTTATCTAATTCTGTTGCGATTGTTCTTTATGAAGCATTAAGACAGTTAAAATATCCTAATATGAAATAATGCTAATATTAATCGATTTAAATTTATTATAATACTAAATAATAGAAACATTTTTGTGAAAATAGAAAAAAATATACAAAAAAATATATATTTTTATGGAAAAAATAAAAAATATATTGTATAATGTATTTAAGTGTAAAAACGAGATATATTTAGGAGGTAGTTTATGAAATTTAAAAAGCTTATGACGTTAGGTTTAGCCACTGTGTTAACATCATCAATGTTAGTTGGATGTGGTTCAAGTGAAAAAAGTACTACTGAAGAAAGTAATACTAAAGATGATGGCGTTATAAAAATAGGTATGATAACAGATACTGGTGGAGTAAATGACGAAAGTTTCAATCAATCTGCTTGGACAGGTCTTCAAAATGCTCAAAAAGAAATTGGAGAAGATAAGTTAGAAGTTAAATACTTAGAATCTAAGCAAGATGCTGACTACGTTCCAAATGTAGAAACATTTGTAGAAGAAGAAATGGATTTAATAATAGGGGTTGGTTATAAATTAGAACCAGCTATAAAAGAAGCTGCTGAAAATTATCCAGACCAAAAATTTGCTATAATAGATTCAGTTGTAGATGCTGAAAATGTTGTTTCTTTATTGTTTGAAGACCATGTTTCAGCTTACTTAACAGGTATAATAGCTGGTAAAATGACAGAAACTAACAAAGTAGGATTTATCGGTGGAGTTGAAGGTGAAGTTGTAGAAAGATTTAATTGGGGATTCAGAGCAGGTGTAGAAGCTGTTAACCCTGATGCTGAATACATAGCTCAATATTCAAATAGTTTTACAGATGCAGCTCTTGGGAAATCAATAGCAAATCAAATGCATAGCAATGGAGTAGACGTTATACTTACAGCAGCTGGTGGTGTTGGTATAGGTGCAATAGAAGCTGCTAAAGAAAATAATAAAAAAGCTATAGGTGTTGATCAAGATCAAAACGCTTTAGCTCCAGATAACGTTATAACTTCTGCTATGAAAAATATAGATGTATCAGTTGCTAATTTAGCTAAAAAGTTAGTTGATGGTGAATTCCAAGGTGGAGAAACAATAGTTAACACTTTAGAAATGGGAGGAGTAGGAATAGCTCCGACTACTGATAGAAATGTTAATCCAGAAGTTTTACAAGTAGTAAATGAATATGCAGAAAAAATTAAAAAAGGTGAAATAAAAGTTCCACAAAATAAGGAAGAATACGAACAGTTAAATAAGCAATAATATAATTAGGCTATCTATTGATAGCCTAATTATATATTTGAGATAAAATATTTGTTATAATACAAAAAATTTTGTATAATATTAGTTAAAACTTACTAAGGAGGATTAGCGAAAAGCCATGGTAAACAGCAATATAGACTACAACAAAAAAGTTGTAGAGATGAAGAATATAACTAAAAAGTTTGGTGATTTCGTAGCTAATGATAATATAAACTTGACTGTACACAAAGGTGAAGTTCATGCTCTTTTAGGTGAGAATGGAGCAGGTAAGTCTACTTTGATGAATATTTTATATGGTCTTTATCAGCAAACATCTGGAGAGATACATATAAATGAAAAGTTAGTTAAAATGGATAATCCGAATGTAGCTATAGAAAATGGAATAGGTATGGTACATCAACATTTTATGTTGGTTCAACCATTTACTGTAGCTGAAAATATCGTTTTGGGTACAGAGCCAACTTTAGCATTAGGAAAAGTAGATATAAAAAAGGCTATAAAAGATGTTGAGGAAATATCTAAAAAATATGGGTTATATGTTGACCCGAACTCAAAAATAGAAGATATAAGTGTTGGTATGCAACAAAGAGTTGAGATACTTAAGGCGCTTTATAGAGGTGCAGATATTTTAATACTAGATGAGCCAACTGCAGTTTTAACTCCTCAAGAAATAAATGAACTTATTCAAATTATAAAAAACTTAACTAAAGAAGGTAAATCTGTAATAATAATAACTCATAAACTTAAAGAAATTAAATCTGTGGCTGATTATTGTACTATAATAAGAAGAGGAAAATATGTAGACACAGTTAAAGTTAGTGAAACTACTGAAGATGATTTGGCATCTATGATGGTAGGTAGAGAGGTAAACTTTAAAGTTGATAAAAAAGAAGCTATCCCTAAAGAAGTAGTTTTAGAAGTTAAAGATTTATTAGTAAAAGACAATAGAAAAGTATCTGTTGTAGATGGTCTTAATTTAGAAGTTAGAGCTGGTGAAATAGTCGGTATAGCAGGTATTGATGGAAATGGTCAATCAGAACTTGTCGAAGTATTGACTGGTCTTAGAAAAGCACAAAGTGGTAGCATAAGAATTAACGGCGAAGAACTTATAAATAAAAAACCTAAGGAAATATTTAAAAAAGGTATAAAAAATATTCCTGAAGATAGACATAAAAGAGGTCTTATATTAGATTTTACAGTAGCAGAAAATACTGTTTTACAAAATTATAAAGAAGCTAGATTTTCTAAAAATGGAATAATAAATAAAAAAGCGATAGAAGAATATGCAAGTGAAATAATCGAAAGATTTGATGTTAGACCTACTGATTATACGGTTAAATCTAGAGCTTTATCAGGAGGAAATCAACAAAAAATTATAATAGGAAGAGAAGTTGACAATATAGAGACTTCTAAAAAAGAAACAGGAAAACCTCAACTTTTAATAGCTACACAACCTACAAGAGGGCTAGATGTTGGGGCGATAGAATTCGTTCATAAGGCTTTAGTAAAGCAAAGAGATGAAGGAAATGCAGTTTTACTTGTTTCTTTAGAACTAGATGAAGTTATGAATGTATCTGATAAAATAGCAGTAATATATGAAGGAAAAATAGTTGGAATTGTTGATGCTAAAGATGCAGATGAAAATACACTTGGATTAATGATGGCAGGAGGTAGTGAGCATGAATAATGCGCAAAATAAGAAGTTTTCACTGCTTGATAGCCCAATACTGTTTTCTATAATATCAATAGTATTAGGGCTTTTAGTAGGTGCGATAGCTTTATTAATAGCAGGTCAAAATCCTATCGAAGCATACTCTGCTATGATAGAAGGAACACTTGGTAAACCTAAATACATAGCTTGGGTAATAATTAAATCGACACCACTTATATTAACAGGTCTATCTATTGCTTTTGCATTTAAGACAGGTCTTTTTAATATAGGTGCAGAAGGACAATTTATAATAGGTTCATTAGCTGCAACATTAGCTGGAGTTACTTTAGATTTACCAGCTATAATACATGTACCACTTACTTTACTTATAGGAGCGCTTGTAGGGGCTTTATGGGGTGGTATAGTAGGATTTTTAAAGTCTAAGTTTGGAATAAATGAAGTTATAGCAGCTATTATGTTTAACTGGATAGCTTTCTATTTTAGCAATTTTATGGTAAGAAATTCTATACTTACTCAACCTAATAGTGAGACTTCAATTAGTATAAATGAAAGTGCAAGTATAAAAATAGACTGGTTAAAGGATTTAGTAGGTCCTGCTACTAGAGTTAACTGGGGTATAGTAATATCTATAATTTTAGTTTTAGTTATTGCATTTATTTTATTTAAAACTACTTTAGGATTTGAGTTAAGAGGAGTTGGATTTAATAAATTTGGTGCAGAATATGCAGGTGTAAATGTTGATTCTTCAATATTAAAATCTATGGCAATAGCTGGAGGACTTGCTGGACTTGCTGGAGCTATACAAGTTTCAGGGGTATCTCAAAATATTTCTGTCTTAGCAGTGTCTGAAGGTTATGGATTTGATGGTATAGCAGTAGCATTAATTGCAAATAGTAATCCGATAGGAACTATATTTGCTGGACTTTTATTTGGAATATTTAAATATGGAGGAAGTAAGATGCAATCTGCAGTAGGTGCTCCTTCTGAAGTAGTAAGTATTGTTATAGGTTCTATTGTTTATTTTATTGCTTTAAGTAGTGCTATAAGATTATTATTCTTAAAATTAAGAAGTAAGAAAGAGGGGAATATGTAAATGGCAGATATAGCTTTAATTATTAGTACAACCTTAATGTATGCAACACCCCTTATATTTGCATCGCTAGGTGGAGTATTTTCTGAAAATGCTGGTATAGTTAATATCGGTATAGAAGGTATGATGACTGTTGGAGCTTTTGCTGGAGCTGCTGCAGGTTTTTTAACAGGAAACCCTTGGTTAGCATTTTTAATAGGTGGTATGGCTGGAGCACTTTTTGCCCTAATTCATGCAATAGCTACTATTAGTTTTAATGCAGACCATACTATATCAGGTGTTGCTATAAACTTGTTAGCGCCTGGAGTTGCACTTTTTACATCTAAAATATTATTTGATGGTGCTACAACAACTCCGACTATACCAACAGAAAGTAAAATGCCTAAACCTTTAAATGGTGTTTTTGAACAAGGAAGTTTTTTAGATACTATATTTAATTCATATATTACAGTTTATTTAGCGTTTATATTAGTGTTTATTACTTGGTATGTATTATATAAGACTAAATCTGGTCTTAGAATAAGAGCAGTTGGAGAACATCCTGGTGCTGCAGATACATTAGGTATAAATGTTTCTAAAACAAGATATTTAGCAGTTATAATATCTGGTTTTTTAGCAGGTCTTGGTGGAGCATCTATGAGTTTAGCGGTAGTTTCATCTTTTAGACCAACTTTAATATCTGGACAAGGATATATTGCTATGGCAGCTGTGATATTTGGTAAATGGAGACCTCAATGGGCTATGGCAGCTTGTTTACTGTTTGGTTTCTCAACTGCTATGTCTGTTTATTTAGGAAATCCTCAATTACCAATTCAAATAGATGAAAATTTATTGTCTATGATACCTTATATTGTAACTATAATAGTTTTAATTCTTTTTGTTAAGAGTTCAAAAGCACCTGCTGCTCTTGGAAATGCTTACAAAAAAGGTGAAAGATAGCTTTGGCTATCTTTTTTAATTGTTAATT
>JAGHEK010000091.1 GCA_017889265.1 Romboutsia sp.
AAAATTGATGGATGGGAAAATAATAAAAAAGATATGAGAATAGATCTTATACTATCAAATCAAGATGTTGATGTGAGTTATTCAAATATAATTTTTAATGGTAAAAATAAAGATATTGTATCAGATCATTTTGGAGTAGAAATAGAAGTTTTTATATAAAAAAAGTCCTTTATAGGACTTTTTTTATTATTCTGGTTGAGGAGCATCAACAGGACATACGCTGTTGCAAGTTCCACACTCTATACAAGCACTTTCATCGATAACGTACTTATCATCACCAGCAGATATACAGCTAACTGGACATTCTGGCTCACAAGCACCACAGCTTATACAAGCATCACTTATTATATAAGACATAACTACACCTCCTTTTTCTTTTATACATTATTATACCAAAAAAATTACTTTTAAAACAGTAAATTTTTTTTATTTTTGTAAATAATAAATCTATATTTATATGGTATCATTTCAAATTTTATGATACACTATATAATTAGTATATAGGGAGGTAATAAAATGGCAAGAGATAACAGAATACGAAGAAAAAAAGTTAGTTCTTCTAGTAAAAAAAATAGTGTACCTCAAAGACCTTTAAGAATGGATTCTATATATAATGATGATTATATCGATATTGATGAAATATATGCTAATTATTATAATCAAAAGAAAAAAAATACTAATAACACGAGAAGTAATAAAAGTAATTCTAGGAATTCAAATAAAAAAAGTAGTGCTAAAAATCGGGGGAATAAATCTCGTAAAAAAAATAAAAACTTATTTTTATCAATTTTAAAACCGATTATATCGATTTTTTTAGTAGTGATATTAATATCTACTACAATCGCTGGTGTTTTTGTTTATAATACTTTAAAAGACCAAAATATAATTGACAATAAATATTTAAAAAGTAAGTATATAAGTACAGGTGTAGTTAGTAGTGAAGAAATTCCACAGTATGTGAAAGATGCAGTTGTTTCAATAGAAGATGAGAGGTTTTATAAACACAAGGGTGTCGATATAATATCGTTGGCTCGTGTAGCTTTACATAATATAATATATAAAACTTCTTATGGTGGAAGTACAATAGAGATGCAAATATCAAAGAATTTACTTACCAATATGGATAAAACAATAGAAAGAAAAATAAGAGATATTTATAATGCTATAAAAATGGACCAAAGTATGACCAAAGATGAAATATTAGTTACTTATCTTAATAATATTTATTTAGGTAATTCTTGTTATGGTGTTGCAAGTGGTGCTAAAGAATATTTCGGAAAAGATATATCTGATTTGACTTTAGCAGAGAGTGCTATGTTAGTTGGTATAACTAATAACCCAGGTAAATATAAAGAATTTGCTAAAGCAAAACAAAGGCAAGAAATAATACTTGGAAAAATGAAAGAACTAGGATATATTACAGAAAAAGAATATAACAAGGCACTAAGAGAGCCTGTATCTTTTAAATCAGAAATAGAGTAGAGGTGTATTATGAAATTTTTGTTTGATACAAAAGAATATAATTTAGAAGCTAATAAATGCAGTGCTTTTTTAAATGATGATGAAAAGCCTGTAACAGGATTAGATGTTTATGATGTATTAAATATTTTAGAAAATAATGACAAGGTTGATTTTGATAGACAGTATTATCAAGAAGCTTGTCCTAAGTGTTTATATGGAGTAAAAGAAAAAGAAAAATTTTTCCCATTCTTAGAATATTACTTCTATATACTGACAAAAAATCAAAAGTATGTGGTAAGCGATATAAGTAAAGAATATGAAGATTTATCGTTTAATAAGCTTTATAAAAAAGGTGAGGTAGATGATAGTTATATAGTTAGTATAATAATATGTGAACATTGTGGAGAGTATTTAATACAAATAGAAAATTGTGCTGTATAAAAGGGTAGTTTTTCTACCCTTTTATATTTTTCTAATTAGTTATTATATTGTAATTAGAAAGTGTATCTGAATAATGAGATATAACTTTAGTGTAGAATTGTCTTTTGTTACAAAGATTACTTGTCTCTGGTAAAACGAATTCAAATGGTCCAACTTTTATATCTTTACATATACAAGAAGGATTAGTTGTTTGGGCAGGTGTTGTTATTTCAACGGCCCTAAATCCTCTAGGTACTACTTGGTCTAAAACTTTTTCATAAAGCAAAACACCTACCGCTACTTTACGGTTAGGGCAAACATTTCTTAGTTTTACATATACGGTTAATAATCTACCTACACACGATAAATCGTATGATTCTCCTGAAAGTGGTAATGTCACTTCTTTATACTCCTCACAAGGTTCAAATTCAATAATTTCTGGTTGGTTACAACAATTTGTTAGAATATCTTCTATACATTTAACATCTATATAGTTATTTAAAGTTGGGAAAGTAGCAACGTTTCCTTCTATATCTGAATAAACTATATTTTTGTTCACAGCTTTATTCCCGCCAGTACAAGCAGTATGTTTAACTTTGAATGTTAATGTAGCGCTCTCTCTACCTGATGTTCCAAGTTCATCTATAGTTAAATTTATAGATTTTTTATCGTTAGCTACTGCAACGGTATAATTAGGAGTAGATGCTCCTTCGAATATAACTAACTGAGAACCATCAATTATTTCAAAATCATTTTCTATATAGTCAGTAATATTTATGTTAGTTGCACCTATTTTATTAATATTTTCTGCAAGATCTTCGAATATTTATTCTAAATCTTCTAGTGTAGGTGCTATAAGAACGTGGTTATTATCTGTTGCCCAACTTTGAAGATTTGGTATGTCAATATTATTTCCAAGACCAAGACAGAAAATTTCTATACCTGAATTTTTTGCAGTTGTAGCTTCAGTATTAGCATCTGGTAAAGGTATCGTAGTTCTTCCATCTGTAAATAATACTATTATTTTATGATTTTGAGATAATGGATCAAAATTTTCACGTGCAGTTTTAAATGCACATCCATGGCATGTAAAATCTTTATTAACTAGACCATCTATTGCATTTTTTAAATCAGCAGTATTTGTAGTCATACCTGGTGGATTTACAAATGTGGCAGTGTTATCGAATTTTACTAAACCAATATTAGTGCCAAAAGATAATGTACCAGTTGCTGTACCATTATTTGTAGCGGCATCTATAATATCAATAAATTTTTTGGCTGCAATTTTTAGTTCGTTTAATGGAGCTCCTTGCATACTTCCTGATTCATCAAGAAGTAGCATTATATCTACCGGATTTGAAATTAGTTCATTAACTGCAATAAGTTTTAACTCGACTTCTGCTATTCCGTCGCATTTTAGTGGTGTTTCTTCTGGAGTTATGTTTTTGCTACTTGAAACTATAGCCATTATATAACACATCCTTATTTTAAATTAATATAAAAGTTATTAAGCTTTTATTTCAATATATGACAATATTAGATTATAGGTTAATTTATTTTGATAAATATAATTTATATTTACTTAGCATATATTTATAATAAAAAATTTTAAAAGAGGTTAGTATGGATATAGAGATACAAATGAGGTTAAAAAAGTATAAAACTATGTACTATAAAGAATTAAATGGTAAAAATTTGATTGGAATTAAAAATTTAGTTGATATTTATGATATTTATAAAATTGATGACTTTGAATTTATAAATATTTATGATAAAGATTTTATAAATAATATACATAATAAAAATTTCTCATACTGTATTTTTTCAAATTGTACCTTTTCAAATTTGAAATTTTTAAACTGTAATTTTAAAGGAGTTATATTTTGTAATTGTAATTTTCAGAATATAGAATTTATAGGATGTGACTTTTATAATGAATCTATAAGTATAGTGGACGATGAATGCTTATTAAATGACGTTAGTTTTATAAATTCAAACCTTAGAAATTCTATGTTTCTAAAAAGTAGGAGTGAATTTATAAACATCATAAAATCGGATTTTACTAACAGTATTTTTAAAAGTCTAGTAATAAATCAACTGAAAATAAAAGATAGTGATTTAAGCAACATAAAAATAATTAAAAGTGAAATTAATGAATTAAAATTTGAAGATAAAAACTTAACTATACTAAATACAGAATCTGATTTTTCAGGTATAGTGTTAAATTCAATGTATAAAAAATCATATCATAATGTATCTAATATATATAAAATTATTTCTGATAAATTTAAAGAAAATAATTTGTACGAATGTGCAAGTGATTATAATTATTTATCAAAATATAATAAAAATAAATCTTTATCTGGGATAAAAAGATTTAACTATACAATATCTTGGATACTTTGTGGTTATGGAGAAAAGCCTATATATTCCCTTATAACTTCTATTGAAATAATTATAATATTTGGGATAATTTATATGTTTACAGGGATAAATGTTGATACCCAGATAATAGACTATTCTAATTTTATTAAAGAAGGGATTTATAGTGATACATTAATAATGGATTTTACGAAATCTCTTTATTTTAGCGTTACTACCTTTACTACTGTTGGATATGGAGATATAACACCTATAGGATTTAGTATTTTTTTATCTGCAATAGAAATGTTTTTAGGTCTTAGTATGATGGGGATATGGACTGCTAGTTTAGCTAAAAAACTAACAAAATAGACTCGATTGAGTCTATTTTAATAAGAATTCTTCTATAACTTTACAAACACCATTTTCATTATTAGTAGATGTTATATGGTTGGCTATTTCTTTTATACTATCTCTTGCATTTGCCATAGCAACACCAAGTCCTGCATATTTTATCATATGTTGGTCATTTTCTTCATCTCCAACAGCTATTGCATCTTTTATATCTATATTTAAATAATTACATAAAGTTTTTAAGGCATTTCCTTTGTTAGCATCTTTATTTAAAAATTCAAGGAAAAATGGTGCAGATCTAACTATCGTATATTTTTCAAATATTTCTTTAGGAATTTCTTTTATTATATATTCTAAAACTTCGGCTTCATCAGTAATCATAATTTTGCAGAAGTTTATGTTTTCGTTTATATTTTTTTCGTCTAAATGAACTACATCTATTTTGTTTAAATTTGCTTCAACTAAAGTATATTTACTAGGATTTTCATCAGGAATTATTAGATTAGTAGGAGTGTTTATATGAATGTTAGTATTATGTTTTTTTGCAAATTCATAGATTAATTTAAAATCATCATAAGACATTTCTATATTAGATATTATTTTTTTTGTTTTTACCTCTTGAACTAAAGCTCCGTTAAAACAAATAACGTAGTCGCCTTCTTCGTTTAAGTTTAATTCGTTAAGATAAGGTACAACCCCAGGAAGAGGTCTTCCAGTAGCTAATACTATTTTTTTACCTTGTTTTTTAGCTTCTTGTATGGCATCAAAAGTTTCTTTAGTTACTTCTTTTTTACTATTAAGTAATGTACCGTCCATATCTGTGGCTAATATTTTATACATAAAATCCCTCCAATTATATATAATCAATATAATTATAACAATATCTATATTGATTTACAATTTATATAATAAAATTTTATGTGGTATAATAAATAAAAAGGAGGCATTAAAAATGAAATTTTCTGATTATAAATATGAAAGACCAGATTATTTAAAAGTTAAAAAAGATTTTAATAAGATAATAGATGATATAAAAAATATAGAAACTTATGAAGAGTACATAAAATACATAAAAAAAATAAATAGTATAAGAAATGATATACAAACTATGTCTACTTTAGCAACTCTTAGATATAGTATAAATACTTTAGATGAGTTTTATGAAAAAGAAAGAGAGTATTGGGATGAATATTCTCCTAAATATGAAGAATTGGATTCTTTGTTTTATAACGAAATAGTAAATTCCAAATTTAAATCTCAGTTAGAAAAAGAGTATGGAAAACAATTTATAAAGATATGTGAATTATCACTTAAATCATTTTCAAAAGAAATTATTAAAGAATTACAAGAAGAAAATAGATTATGTTCAAAATATACCAAACTACTTGCTAGTGCTAAAATTGAATTTGAAGGAAAAGAATTGAATTTATCGCAACTTGGAAAGTTTATGTCCAATAGAGATAGAAATATTAGAAAAAAATCATCAGAAGCTTACTTTAATTATTTTTATGAACATGAACAAGAGTTTGATATAATTTTTGATGAATTAATTAAATTAAGAGACAAGATGGCAAAAAAACTGGGGTATAAAAATTTCGTAGAGCTTGGATATGTAAGAATGATGAGAACTGATTATGATAGTAGTATGGTTGAAAATTTTAGAAAGCAGGTATTAGAGTATATAGTTCCTGTTTGTAACAAGTTATATGAAAGACAAGCTAAAAGACTTAATATAAATAAGTTAACTTATATTGATGAAGGATTTGAATTTTTGAGTGGTAATGCAACTCCAAAAGAAAGTTCTGAAAAGATAATTGAAAATGGGGTTAAGATGTATCGCGAACTCTCAAAAGAAACTGGAGAGTTTTTTGAATTTATGTTAGAAAATGAACTTATGGATTTGGTAACTAAAAAAGGTAAGTCAGCAGGAGGATACTGTACTTATATACCTAATTATAAATCGCCGTATATATTTTCTAACTTTAATGGTACTTCTGATGATATAGATGTATTAACTCATGAAGCAGGGCATGCATTTCAAGTTTATATGTCAAGATATATTGATGTAGTAGACCTTAATTTCCCAACCTTTGAAAGTTGTGAGATACATTCAATGAGTATGGAGTTTATAACTTGGCCTTGGATGGAGCTGTTTTTTAAGGAGGATACTGAAAAATATAAATTTACTCATCTAAGTTCTGCTATAAAATTTATACCTTATGGAATAGTAGTAGATGAGTTTCAGCATAAAATATATGAAAATCCTAGTATGAGCATTGAAGAAAGAAAAAATATTTGGAGAAATCTAGAGAAAAAATACTTGCCTCATAAAAATTA
The DNA here is from genome assembly GCA_017889265.1 of Romboutsia sp. Taxonomy (GTDB): domain Bacteria; phylum Bacillota; class Clostridia; order Peptostreptococcales; family Peptostreptococcaceae; genus JAGHEK01. Next base: position 6,934 of record JAGHEK010000091.1, read on the forward strand.
TGAAGGTTGTGATTTTTTAGAGAAGGGAACTTGGTGGTATAAGCAAGGTCATATATTTAAAAATCCTTTTTATTATATAGACTATACTTTGGCTCAGATTTGTTCATTACAATTTTGGAAAAAATATAGAGAAGATAGTGAAAAAACTTGGCAAGATTATATAAATATATGCAAAGTTGGAGGAACTAAATCATTTTTAGAAATAGTTGAAATTGGAAATTTAAAATCTCCATTTGAAGACGGTTGTGTAGAAAGTATTATTGATCAGATTGATTCTTATTTAGATAGTATTGATGATAAAAAATTATAAAAAAGTCCCTTCTATAAAGAAGGGCTTTTTTCATAATATTTTGTTTTATCAAGTTCTTTTTCGCTAGAGCTTACTATTAAAGTACATATACAATCTCCCATAACATTTACGGTAGTTCTACCCATATCTAATATTCTATCAATTCCCATTATAAGACCGATACCTTCTAAAGGAAGTCCAACTGATGATAGTACCATAGATAAAGTTATCATACCAACTCCAGGAACTCCTGCAGTTCCAACTGATGCAAGTGTAGCAGTAAGTATTATAGTTATAAAATTTTGAATAGTTAAATCTATTCCATAAATTTGTGCTATGAATATACAAGAAACACCCTGCATTATAGCGGTACCGTCCATATTTATAGTAGCACCAAGTGGTATTGTAAATGAAGAAATTGATTTACTAACACCCAATTTATCCATTTTTTCTAAGCTAAGAGGTATAGATGCATTACTTGATGCGGTAGAGAATGTAACTAAAGCAATATCAAAAAATTCCTTTAAAAACGGTTTAATTTTAAGACCAGTTAAAACTTTTGCTAATACCATATAAACTATAAACGCTTGTATTAAAAGTGCTAAATATGTTGTAAAAATGAATGATAAAAGAGAAAAAATTGCTTTTATACCAGTTGTTGCGAAAGTATTAGATATAAGAGCGAAAACTCCAATAGGAGCTAATGACATTATCATAGATACTAATTTCATACACATCTCATTTAATGCCTCAAAAAACTCTTTTACACATTTACCTTTTTCTCCTATTGTATTTATTGAAACTCCAACAAGAAGAGCAAAAAATATTATTTGTAACATTTCTCCATTAGCAAGTGAAGCTATTGGATTTGTAGGTATTATATTAAGTAAAGTATCAACTAAAGGTTGATTTTCTGCTATTGTAGGCTCTGTGCTTACAAGGCTTGACATATCAAGATTACTCCCTGGATTTATAACTTTAGCTATAAACAAAGAAATGCTTATTGCAAGAGCAGTAGTTATCATATAAAATCCTAGAGTTTTTCCACCTATTCTACCAAGTCTTTTTATATCGTTCATAGATGATGCACCACATATTAAAGATGTAAAAACTAAAGGTACTACTAACATTTTTATTAAATTTAAAAACCCTGTACCTAATAATTTTAAAATACCTCCCAGTAAGAAATCGTCTTTAAAACTGCTTGGCTCAAGTGTATTTAAAAATACTCCGAATAAGACTCCTAAACCTATGGCTATAAAAATCTTAGAAGTTAAATTTTTCCCCATAAAAACCCTCCATATTTGAAATTATAATTTAATAATATCACATAATACAGAAAAATGAAAGATATAAAAAATAAAATTTCATATTTGTATTTTTTTATATTATATGAATTATAAAAAATAATGTTAACATGAATTTTAATGTGGATTGTAAAATATTTATTTTTCAAATAGTTTATTCATTTATTGCTTAATAGGTTTAGATTTTATAAGAGTTCCATGAACGACAGTTCTTGCATCATCAAATTCATAACTGCAAGTTGATAATGTAATTATTTTATTTGAAGGATTCACTTCTTTATTATATTTATAAATTGATTTTTGTTTTACTTCATTTAAATACTTACTAAACTCTGATATATCAGTGAAATTTGTAGTTAAGTAATCATCCTTACTATCGGTTACATAAGTTGAAAAAACTTCGTAAGTATCTATACTAGACGGAGTATATATTATTATTTTATTGTTTTCTTTCCAAAACTTTTCATCTTTGAATTTCACTATATTGTTAAACATAGATTTATTTCTCATATTATGTCCATATAGTATAGTATTTTTGTCATTTTGATAATCATTTCTATAATCCATAAATATAGAAGCTGAGTTAGATTTATTTTTATTAAAATCATGATGTAGATAGTAGTTGTTATCTTTACCTTGTACGAAAGGATAATCTATATTAGTTCCTTCAACTACAATCCAACCCCTAAAATCGCTATTTATATTAGTAAGGTCAGGTTTTTTATTTTTATTATTAGTACTAACGTTGTTATCAACATTGTTATTAATATTTCTTAACTCATCATACAGCTCATCAGCTTTTTTATAGTCGTCCAATTTTAAATATATATTGTATCCAGAAAAAATTAATATTGATATTAAAATTATGTTTAGTATAAATTTTTTCATAAACTACCTCCTTTATAGATTATAACATATAAAAATAGACTAAAGTATTAAAACTCTAGTCTACTATTATATATTATAAAGCTTTTAGTGCAACTGCATTTAATAAGCTCCAAGGCTTGTTAAAATGAGGTTGGAAGAAGAAGTCTGTCATAGCTAATTCTTCTATAGTCATTTCATTTTGAATAACAACAGATAATGTATTCATAAATTGAGTTAAATCAATAGTTGATAATATTTGTCCACCAACTATTTTTCTAGTATCCTTATCATAAACTAACTTAACAGTAGCTTCTGTAAATGTAGGCATAAACTCAGGTCTATGATTATCTTTTATGCTAACAGATTCTATATTTAAGTTTGTAGTATTTTTAGCTACTTCTTCAGTCATACCAGTTGATGCTATACATAAATCATATATCTTTATTCCAGAAGTACCTTGAGTACCCATATATTTTAGAGTTGGATTAACTAAGTTCTTAGCTACTAAAGTACCCATTCTAACTGCATTAGTTGCAAGAGGTATATATCTATCTTCTTTAGCAGGGTTAAATTTAACTACACAACAATCTCCTGCAGCAAAAACATCTTTTTGACTAGTCTGCATATATTCATCTATTATTATAGCGCCATTAGGTAAAGTATCTACTTTTCCTTTAACTAATTCAGTATTAGGTTTAAATCCTATACATAAAACAACTAAATCTGCTTCAAAAGTTTCTTTTTCAGTAATTACCTTAGTAACTTTTCCGTTTTCACCTTCAAACTTTTGAACTTTTTGACCTAATGCTAATTTAACACCTTTATCAGAAAATGCTTTTTCACATACATCTGTAAACTCTTTGTCTAAATACTTAGCCATTATTCTATCTTCTGCATCTATTAAAGTTATATTTTTACCTTGCATTTCGAACGCTTCAGCAAGTTCAACACCTATATAACCTGCACCTATAACTACTACGTTTTTAGATTCTTTAGATTTTTTTATTATTTCTTGAGCATGGTCGTGATTTTTACATAAAACTATGTTTTCTAAATCTTTACCTTCAAAGTTAGGAACTATAGGCCAAGAACCTAAAGTAAGAACTAATTTATCATAAGAATCTTCAAAAACTTCATCAGTTAATAAGTTTTTCGCAGTGATTTTTTTATTATCGAAATCAATATTAGTAACTTCGTGTTTCATATTAGTTTTTATACCTTGAGAAGCTAAGTTCTCAGGAGAGTTATAAAATAAACTTTTTGTATCTTTAACAACTCCACCTACATTTAAAGCAATACCACAAGATAAGAAAGATAAGTTATCATTTTTTTCATAAATTGTTATATCACTTTCTGGATAAAGTTGTTTCATATTAACGACTGCGGCAGTACCTGCATGAGTACAACCTACAACTACTATTTTCATAAAAATATTCCTCCATAGTTATTTATTTAACAAATAATATACCCCAAAATATTTAAAAGTAAACATTTTTAATAATTGCTAATTTACGAATAAAAAATAAAAAAATCCACAAACTATAAAAAAATAATGAGGTGATAAAATGACACATAAAAAAAGAAGTAGTACAAGAAAAATGAATGATTATAAAAATGAGAAATTAGAATTTGCAAATGAACTAGCAAATAATACAGAAGTAAATACAAAAATAGCATCTCAAAATGAAGCTAAATATAGCAAAAAGACTATGACAAAAAAACATGACGCATATAAATAATAAAATAGCATCTTTACGGTGCTATTTTTATTTTAAGAAAAGATACGTTACTTGATGAAAATAGATACAGATGATATAATTGATACCAGCGAATAAAAGAAAGGAAATAAAAAGCAATATGTTGGAATTATTAAAGCTATTCTGGGCTTTTTTTAAGATAGGAGGATTGACATTTGGTGGGGGATATTCTATGATTCCCATGTTAAAAAAAGAGCTTGTTGAAAAGAATAATTGGATAACAGAAGAAGAACTTATTGATAGTTATGCAATATCTCAAGTTATACCTGGAGTAATTTCTGTTAATATTGCTTTGATTATAGGAAATAAAAAAAGAGGCATATTGGGAGGAATTTTTTCAATGCTTGGTGTTTTAATGCCTTCTTTCGTTATAATTATATTAATTTCATCATTTATCGAAAAAATTTCTGAAATAGAGATTACAAAATATGTATTTTCGGGTATAAAGATAGCTGTACTTGCTATGGTATTAAAAAGTATTCAAGAAATATTTAAAAAATCTGTATACGATAAGTTTAGTTTTGGTATATTTTTTACTACATTTATTTTAGGAATAATAATATCTCCTACTTATACTATAATATTATGTTTTTTATTTATATTCATTAAAAATAAGTTTTTTGGAGATGAAAAATGATATATATTACTTTATTT
>JAGHEK010000013.1 GCA_017889265.1 Romboutsia sp.
AACTTATACTACTAAATTAATAATACAATATATTTTTATGAAAATCAAGTAAAAAAAACCTATCAGCAGGCTTACATCCTCCACCTCCTACGGTGAGGAAGAGGAATTACGCCTTATAGGTTAAAAGAATAACATCCAAAGTCTCCTATAGTACCAGCAAATCTTCCTTTGTACTTACCTTTTTTGATGTAACTTCCTAAAGCCTCCGTAGAATCTTCTATAACTTTTAAGTTATACTTATTAGCTACATCCATAAGTTTTTCCATATCAATAATATTTCCAAATATATGAACTATAATTATAGCTTTTATAACCTTATTAGTTTTTTTGTTAATTAAACGATTATTTTCAAATATACACTCATTTTCACAAAAATCTATTAGTTTATCTAAATCCATATTCAAAGTGTCATCGCAGTCCATAAAAATAGGTTCTGCTCCAACATACTTTACAGGATTTACTGTGGCTATAAATGTAAGAGTTGGAACTATTACTTCATCATTATTTGAAACATTACATAACCTTAAAACAAGATGAAGACAAGCCGTTCCACTCTGACAGGCAACAGCTTTCTCTACACCAAGATATTTAGAAATACTATCTTCAAAACTATTTATATACGAACCACCTGTAGAAACCCATTCTTTTTCTAGTGCATCATTTACATATTTTATTTCATTACCTTTTAAATTGGGTACCGATAATGGTATAAATTTATCCATAAAATTCTTTCCTTTTTATAAGTTATATATATCCGATTTATATTTATCTATATTCTTTTTTAGAAACTCTATAGTTTCTCTTAATCCTTCTTCTAGCGAATATTTAGGCTCCCAGTTAGTTAATTCTTTTATCTTTTTATTAGAACCAAGAAGTCTATTAACTTCACTATTTTCTGGTCTTAGTCTAATTTCATCACAAACTATCTTTGCATTAGGATTTATTTGTTTTATAAGCTCCTCAGCTAATTCTCCAATAGATATTTCTTGTTGAGTAGCTATATTTATCTCTTGTCCTATTGTCTTATCACTTTTTGCTATTTCTATAAATCCTCTAACAGTATCCTTTACATAATTAAAATCTCTGGTTGGTGATAAAGAACCTAGCTTTATTTCCTGAGCACCAGATAATAATTGAGTAATAATAGTTGGAATAACTGCTCTAGCAGACTGTCTTGGTCCGTAAGTATTAAAAGGTCTAACTATAGTAATTGGCATATTAAAACTTCTATAGAAAGATTCGGCTATTCTATCTGCCCCTATTTTAGTAGCAGAATACGGAGATTGTCCTTGATATGGATGTTCTTCATCTATCGGTACATACTTGGCAGTACCATAAACTTCAGATGTAGATGTAACCAAAACTCTTTTAGTATTTAAATCTCTCGCTGCCTGTAAAATATTAAGAGTTCCTTTTATATTCGTATCAACGTATGAATCTGGAGAATGATAGCTAAACGGTATAGCTATAAGCGCTGCTAAATGATAAACTTCATCAATGCCTTTCATAGCTTCTCTTACTCCATTAGAATCTCTTATATCTCCAGAAAATATTTCTATTTTATCTAATTTTTCTTTAGGTAATGTATCCAACCAACCCCAAGAATTAAAAGAATTATAATAAACGAATGCTCTTACATCATATCCTTCATTTAATAATTCTTCTACCAAATGGCTTCCTATAAATCCATCTGCTCCTGTTACTAATACTTTTTTCATAAAATCACCTTATTCTTCTTCATAAAATTCCATATGAACATCTCTTTTTACTATATCTTCTAGTAAATCACATATTCTTTCGTATGCATATTTTTCTTCATCCACATCAAAATACTCATCTATAGTCTCTTTAGGAACAGGGAACTCTATTTCCTTATTAGAATTATTAAATTCACAAAATTCTTCATACGTTCTAGTAAATTTTCCCGTGTTTAATAAATCATTATGCATATGATCTAATAAATCTATTGGTCTTATTATAGAACAATCTTTTTTCATAAAATATATATCAGATATAGATGTACTATACCATATATGTATTTTATCACACACTTTTATCCAACTTCTTACAGTTTCATCTTTTATAATATGAAAATTACTATATCTATTTTCTATATCCATTATATTCTCATCAACCGCTTCACTTGGATGTGGTCTATATATAAACTCACATTCATTTTCAACAATGTAATTTATAATCCACTCTAATAACACTTTTCTAGTATTTTCTTCTAATTTTATCCTATCTTCAACTTCTATTTTACCATGTCTAACACTATAATACTCTTTTCTAGTACTAGTTAAATTAACCATACCAAAACTAGATATAAAAAGTATCCATTTTTTATTTTTATTAAGTCCGTATTCTACCGATATTTCTTCTTTAGTTTTATATAACGACTCAAATCTATCTAAATCCATATCTATATTTAAACATCCAACTATCGGTGCATTTTCTTTTGAAATACCACCTTTCAAAAGCATATCTTGCATCCTCTTACCCCAACATAAATGAATTGCATTTTTATTAATACCATCTGGAGTATGTAATTTTAGTTCATATTCATTGTTGCTAAAAATTTGTTCATACTGAAGATTAACTATACGCTTTATCTTGCAATTAAATAATGATTTAAAAGTATCTAATTGCCATTCTTCGTAAAGATATGGAGTTAATATAGCATCTGGTTCAAAATCAAGTTTTTCTTTAGTTGCGTTATACATTCTAAACGGATCACATATATGTAATTCATGTCCTCTTCTATTCAACTCCGCTTTTAATAAATATGCATTTTGTAATTCTCTTTCCATTAACTCATAAAATAACACAAATTCCATATATACTACCTTTCAAATCTACAAAGTATATTTTCAAATATAATCTTATCACGACTATATATTTCTATCTTTTTATCAATTTCATAATTCAAATCATCAATTAACTGTTTCAATAAAATTTCTATAGGTTCTAGATAATTATCTGGTAAATTTTTTTTATCTTTAATATCCTTAATGAGACAATAGATATTGTCACAACTCTTGTACTTTAAAAATTTTTTATGACAAGATATTATTGATATAATTTGACTAATAACTTCAGAATTTATCTTTTTTTCTTTTGTTATACTATTTAGTAAAATATCTAAATTTCTAATATTGTTATACTCCCTAGTATAAAACTGCTTCTTATAATTAAATTTCATTCTATTATAAACATGCGGAGCATTGCACAAAATATCCATTTCAGTGATAATTTTACTTTCCAGTAAATCTACGCTACAGTTTATATATATATCCTCAATATATTTTTTTAATTTATTTAATTTATACAAATCTCTTTTTTCATTTAGTAAGTTTATATATTTATTTATACATATTACGATATATTCTACTAATAAATTATATAATTTAACATCTTCTATATTATTTAAAAGATTTTTAATTTCAATTAGTTCATCTGTAGTATAATTATAATTAAATTTAGTATTGTTTTCACTATCTTTAATTTCATAAGTACTTAATAGACAATAATTTTTATATCTTATGTAATCACAGCAAATAAAACTTTTTAATAGAAATAACTTACTAGAACGATGTATTAATTCGTCAAAATAAACATTCTTACTTAAAATAAACATTCTTCTATATATATATATGTTTATATTCTCAATATCAATCTCTTTTATTAGTAATTTTTCTAAGTATTCCACTCCATTTATTATGTTATTATCTAAATAACGATCTTTACTAATAATTTCATACTTATCTTTTAATACAATATATTCATCATTCGTGTTTCTATATTTATTAATGACTTTATAATCAACAGATAGTATTTGTAATTTATTTGACTCACATTCCTGATAATACATTTCCAATGCTTGAGATTCTAAAATATAATTGCTATCTAAAAAAATTATATATTTACCTTTTGATAAGTTTATAGCGTCATTTTTACATTTATTTATAGTATGTTCATTTGAAAATAATATTTTTATATTTATATACTCATCAACAAAATACTTAATTTTGTTCATAAGTAGATCACTATCTATATGATTAGGTATACATAAAAATATTTCTATATCATTTAATGTCTGATTCATAATACTATCAATACACTCAAGTAAATACTCGTCTATATTTATAACTTCAACTACAACACTTACATTCATAACAGGTATCCCTCCTATAAATAATTTTTAATGTAATTACTGTATACTCTAAAATATGAGTTATAATTATCATCCATATTCATATACATCAAATATGATATATTCCTATTAACCAATGGGGATTCTTTAAATCTAAATTTTTTATTATTTTCTAAAATAAACAAATATTCTTTATATGCTGAATCATACATACAAGCTTCAAAGTTAAGAACTCCTAATCTGTAATCTAAATCTTTATTGGTACTAACATCTGCCAAAGAAAAATTTCCTATGGAAATATTGCATATAAAATCTAACAAATCTTTTTCTTTAATTGAATATAAGTAAATCACTTCTGCCTTAAATACATCATTACAATAAATACTATTTAAAATAACATCCTTAATATTTTTGTAATCTTTTTGTTTAATCAGTAAAGATAAATAAATATTATATAATTCCTCATTTTTATACTTTTCATATAGATCTTTAACTATCATAAATTTTTGTTTATCATTACGTATATATAAACCTAGTAAATAGTTATTCTTTTCATACTCATTTTGTAGTGAATCAATATAATTTTTTATATCCCAATTGATATTAGAATTTAAAATACAGTCTAATGTAAATGTCTCATTAATACATTTATCTATTAAGTATATATTTTTTCTGTTTTCAACAATTTTCTTATGATTATAAACATCTATGTTATTAGTAACTATAAAATCAGAATCTAAGCAACATTCCTTTTCTAAAAATAAGTTAATATTTCTATCTAAAAAATGTTCAGTATAATAATTTACATTACTGTAATAAACAATTTTAGATCTATCTTTAAAAGGTATCAAAGAACTTAATATATATAAATCACTATATACTAGTATAACATTACTATAATTTCTTAGTATGTACTCAACAATAACCATAATTTCACTAGAATTTATCTCATACACATTAATATTATTTTCTTTATAGGATCTAGCATCATGTTTTAATAGATTATCATTTTTATCTATTCTTATTAAAACATTATTTTTATTTCTAACATGTTCAAAAATCAAATCATCTTTATCTATATTAATCATTACAAAAGTATATAATTTTTCATTTAAAATATTTTCTATATCATTTTTTATAGAAACCACTTCTTGAATTAAATCATTATCATCACTCAAAGCTATACATCTATCATAAAAATATAAAGCATCTTGTAAATTTCCCAACAGAACATTAAGATAACCCATGTTATATAAAACATCAACATTAGAATTATCTATCTCAAAAGCCTTTAAAAAACTATCAACTGCTTCTGATAAATTATTTTCTCTAATAGCTACTATACCTTTCATAGAAAAATATGAAATATCTTCATTAGATAAAACTCCATATTTTTCAAGATATAATTTAGCATTTTCCAAATCATTTATATTAATTAAGTTTTCTATTTCACTTTTTATTATTTCTAAATTATTTTTCATTTTATAACCCTTCTTCTACAAAATAATTTATATTTAATAATACGGTATTAATATATTTATTTTAACACCAAAATAAATATAAATACAAAAAAGAACTGTAAAAATTACAGTTCTCAAAAAATTATTCAACCATATCAAACGATAAAGGAGTTCCTTTTTTCAAATCATCATTAAACTTTTTACCCAAAACTTCATCATAATACTTAGTATGAAGTCCATATCCTGGTCTTATAGATCTTACATTCTCTTTAGTTATTATATCACCCTTTTTAACGTCTTTTACTATGAATAAAGATCTAGAAAACTCTCTACTTTTCATTTTCTTTTCATCTAGATCATAACTAACAATACCCATAGCTTTTTCAGCTTTTCTAACAGAATCAACCATAGCTTTAAACTCTTTTTTATCTAAAGAAAAATCTGCATCAGGTCCACCAATACTTCTGTCCAATATAAAATGTTTTTCTATAACCTTAGCCCCTAGTGCAACAGCTGTTATAGGAACCTCTATATCCATAGTATGATCAGAAAGCCCAACCGTAACACCAAATCTTTCTTTTAAATCGACCATAGTATTTAAATTAGCATATTCTAATTTAGCAGGATACTGAGAAGTACATTTAAGTAAAATAATATTATCATTTCCTGCTTTTTTGCAAGTTTCTACTGCTAGTTCTATATCATCTAAAGTAGCTATTCCTGTAGATATTATTATAGGTTTTCCTTTTGATGCAATATATTCTATAAGCGGTATATCGTTTATCTCAAAAGATGCTACCTTATATGCAGGTACTTCTAAATCTTCTAAAAAGTCAACTGCACTCTTATCAAAAGGACTAGAAAAACATACAAGACCTAAACTTTCTGCATATTCTTTTAATTCTTTTTGCCATTCCCATGGAGTATATGCTTCCTTATATAATTTATATAAAGTAGTTCCGTCCCAAAGTGTACCTTGGTTTATTTGAAAATACTCATTATCACAATCTATAGTTATAGTATCTGCTGTGTACGTTTGTAATTTTATTGCATCAGCTCCACATTCTTTAGCTGCTTTTATAGTTTCTTTCGCTGTGTTTATATCATGTCCATGATTAGCAGATAATTCTGCTATTATAAAACAAGGTGATTTATCATTTATCTTAAAATTTCCTATATTCATAAAAAACTCCTTAATAATTTAAAATGCTATCTACTATATTCTTGACACCATCATCATGTATAACATTTTTACTTAAATTATTCATTTTATACCTAGCTTCTTTATTATCAATTAAAAAATTTACTTTTTCTAATAATTTATCTTTTCTTAAATCACTAAAATATCCCATATTAATCATAATACCTTTTTTATCAAACTCACAGGCTATATTTTCTTGATTTTCAGCTTGAACTATCAAAATAGCAGGGACTCCCACTTTACATAACTCATAAGCAGTACTTCCAGATGCAGATATAGCTATATCATTATTTTTCATAATTTCAGAAATATTATCAGGGTTATATATTAAGTTTATATTATCATATTTTTTAGATATTTCCTGAATTTCATTGATACATTCAAAAGACTTACCAATTATCACATTGATATTTATGTTTAATTCTTTTATAGTATCTAGAATAAACGGAGTAAAATTATTTATATCACTTCCACCCATTGTAACAAGTATATTTTCTACTTTTTCTTTGACTCTAAAATTAAAGTCCTTTCTAAACTCCTCCCTAAGAATACAGTACCGACTACCTAATAATAATTTAGTGTCTTTATCGATTAATTTATAATCTAAATTATTCGCATATATATTTCCATTTATTATTATATCACTAGGATAATTATATAAAGAATTATCGTCTATAGAGATAAGTATCCTAACATATTGCTTAATTTTAAATAAATAATCATTACTTAGATTATATGAATCTGTTATGACACAATCTATATCATTATCTTTTATTATTTTTTCTATTTCCAATATTTCGTCATCTAAATTATTAGAATTTATATTTATAAATTTGATACCTTGATTTATAAATATATCATTTACTTCTTTGCAAAATTTGGATATAAAAAAAACTTCTATGTTTCGTTCTAAAAGTTCTTTTGCTATAGCTATGCACCTCATTATATGACCCATACCTATATTATTTCCACCATCAGCTCTTATACCTATTGATTTAATCATTTATATATTCCTCTATAGAATAATCTTCTATTAGTAAAATGCTATCTTTCAATTTTAAATATAAACATTCTTTGTTATTAACTACTTTTCCAATTTCTACATCATTATAATTTATAATATTACTATAATCTAAGCTTGCCTTCCATATTATAATTTTTTTATTATCATCAATTAAAAATGCCCCAGGATATGGTTTTGAAACAGCTCTTATAAGATTATAAATTTCTTTACCTGATTTATTTATGTCTATTAATCCATCTTCTGAAGTCCTTTTTCCAAAATAACTTCCTTTGGATAAATCCTGCTTAATACCTTCATAAAACTTATCATTTTGTATTATTTTTATAGCTTTTAAAACTATACTAGGATATATATTTTTTACTTTTATTAATAAATCTTCTATATAATCATTTTCTTTTATGCATACCTTTTCTTGACATATTATATTACCAGTATCTATACCTTCTTCTATAAAATGAACTGTAACTCCCGTTTGTTTTTCTCCATTTATAATAGCCCAATTAAGTGGAGCTCTTCCTCTATATTTTGGTAAAATAGAAGCATGGGTATTTATACATCCATATTTAGGTATACTAATGATTTCTTTCTTTAATATTTGTTCAAAATTAACAGACACTATTAAATCAATATTAAGTTTTTTTATATCTTGCAAAAATAAAGCATTATTAATATTTCTTTCTTTATATAATACCAAATTATATTTATTAGCTATATCATCTACACCTCTATACCAATCATTAGCAGTATCTGTTATAACTACTCCTACAACTTCAATATTATTTTTTATAAGATTTTCTAGTGTTATAGCTCCTAATTCATGCCCTCCCATAAATAATATTTTCATATTATTCACCTTCAGTCTTTAGCGCTTTTTGTTTTATATGGCTATTTATATTTTCTAGTTGTTTATTTGTTATCATAACTTTTAATATATCATCTAAATAAAAATCTTTACTGTCTATATATAAAAAATCGTATATTCTTTTTATAAGTTCAAAGTCTTCCTTGGTATCAAGTGTTAATCTATATTTTGAATAATCAATATCATTTTTATAATAATATATATCCTTTTCATTTTCATAAATATATGGTGTTACATGCTCTTTTTGATAATCTTTGTTTGCATTTTTGTATGCATTCTCTAAAGCATTAAAATCAAAAATTTCAGTATCTAAACCTCTTGGATAAGTTCTATTATGTATATCTCCTGCATTAGTAACTAATCTATAATTACTTTTTAAGTAAAAACCTAACATTTCATCTATAACTAAATGGTCTATTAAAGGACAATCAGATGTTATTCTAATAACTATATCCGCTTTATTTTCCTTTGCACACAAATAATATCTACTTAAAACATCACTTTCACTACCTCTAAAATATTTACATCCTATTTTTTTACATTCATCCACTATCTTATCATCTTGTTCTAAATCAGTAGTCGCTACTATAACTTCATCTATATATTTAGATTTTTTAACTCTATCAACGACATGATTAAGAACAGTTTTACCTTTTAAATCTAATAAAACTTTCCCTGGTAACCTTGTTGAACCAACTCTTGCTTGTATTATAGCTACTATTTTTTTCATAAAAATCCTACTTTCTATAATAACCTAAAACTTTATTAACAGCATTTATCACATCATAAAAATCATCATTGCTCATTCCAGGATATAAAGGAAGAGTAATCATAGAATTATATAACTCTTCAGCATTTGGACAAAGACCTTTTTTATAGTCAAGGTTTTTATAATAAGGATGCAAATAAACAGGTAGATAATGAACATTTACACCTATATTTTCTGCAAATAATGCCTCAAATATTTCTTTTCTACCAACCTTAAATTTATCTAAATCAAGTTTCATTATATATAAGTGCCTGCTTGTATCCGAAAATTCTCCTTCCTTTTGAATAATTACTCCATCTATTTTAGATAAATATTCATTATACATTCCAACAAGTTCTTTTCTTCTTTTTATAAATCCATCTAACTTATCCATTTGAGTAATACCAAGAGCACATTGCAAATCAGTTATTCTATAGTTATACCCTAAATCAATCTGTTCATAATACCAAGGTCCTTCATCTTTATTTTCCATAAACTCAGTATTTCTAGTTATTCCATGAGTTCTAAACAAAATCAATTTTTCATATAAATCTTTTCTATTAGTAGTTATAATTCCACCCTCTGCAGTTGTAACAGTTTTCACAGGATGAAAACTAAACTCAGTCATATCAGAAATACTTCCAATAAACTTTCCTTTATATTTAGTGCCTAATGCATGAGCGGCATCTTCTATAACTATTAGATTATACTTTTTTGCCAATTCCAAAATAGGATCTAAATCAACAGATTGACCAGTAAAATGAACTGGTATTATAGCTTTAGTTTTATGAGTAATCTTTTTTTCTATTTCATTTACATCTATATTATAAGTTTCTTTATCTATATCGACAAAAACAGGCTTAGCACCACAGTAGAGTATACAATTAGCAGATGCTGCAAAAGTCATAGGTGTAGTGATAACCTCATCATCCTCTTTTATCCCTGCCGAAAGACAAGCTATATGAAGTGCAGCAGTACCATTGGATACTGCTACAGCATACTTTGAACCAACATAATCAGCAACCTTTTTCTCAAACTCCGAAACTGTAGGTCCTGTAGTTAAATAATCTCCATTTAATATATTTACTACTGACTTTATGTCATCCTCATCTATAACTTGCTTACCATATGGTAAAAATTTATTTCTTACAGGAGTTCCTCCATTTATAGCTAACAAACAAAATCACTCCTTTATTTTTCTAGCTTATATATACCTAGTTTTTCCATTTCATTTCTTAAATCTTCAATACTCAACCACTCAGCATTATTTCCAGAATTATATTCAAACCCATTTTCTATAGGTTTACCGCCTTCTGTAAAATAACTCTCCTTATTCCACCAATCAAAATGTGGATATATTATATAGTGTTTTTCGTATTCATAAGTAGTTCTAGAATCATCTTTAGTAACCATCACTTCGTGAAGTTTTTCACCTTCTCTTATACCTACATGCTTTAATTTGCATCCAGGTAACATAGCTTCTGCTAAATCAGTTATCTTAAAAGAAGGAATTTTTGAAATATAAGTTTCTCCACCTTTCGACTCTTCCAATGCCTTTAAAACTAAATCTATACCTTCTTCAAGGCTTATCCAAAATCTAGTCATATTAAAATCAGTTATAGGAAGTTCATCTACTCCTTTTTCTATTAAATCCTTAAAAAACGGTATTACAGAACCTCTACTACCTGCTACATTTCCGTATCTAACTACCGAAAAAATAGTTCCTTTATCTGCTGCATAAGCATTTGCCGAAATAAAAAGTTTATCCGATACTAACTTAGTTCCTCCATATAAATTAATTGGATTAACTGCTTTATCAGTAGATAATGCTACAACCTTTTTGACTTTTCTATCTATTGCTGCATCTACTACATTTTGCGCTCCGTTTATATTAGTCATTATAGCTTCAAAAGGATTATATTCACAGGCAGGTACTTGCTTCATCGCAGCAGCATGAACTACATAATCAACTCCATCAAATGCTCTATATAGTCTATTTTTATCTCTTACATCACCTATGAAAAATCTAAGCTTAGATAATTTTTCTGGCATTTCTATCGATATTTCTTTTTTGAATAAATCTTGCTTAAATTCATCTCTTGAAAAAATTATTACTTTTTTAGGAGAATATTTTTTTAAAATCATTTTAGTAAATGATTTACCAAAGCTTCCTGTTCCTCCTGTTATAAGTATTGTTTTATTATTTAACATTTATATCACTTCCAAATTTTATTTTCCTATCATTAATATCATATGATTTATTGTATTTTGATTATTGTCTTTCAAATATTCATATATTCTATTGTTAAGTGTACTATCGTGCAATAAAGCTTTGCTATAATTTTGTATTAAAGAAACTAGTCTTTCTATATTCATATCATTTTTATAATAAGCACACATACCTATAATATTTAATTTTACTATAACAAAATTAACTATCAAGTTCATATAAGATAATATTATATTACCTTTATTGTTATATGGAAATAAATTGTTAAATATATAATTTACTAAATAATTTTCATATATATACTCTTTGTCTTTTATAAATTCTTCGTATGTTCCATTAATAGTATCTATAAATTTATTTCTAGAATTTTCTATGTTATCTATATACAATTCTAAACCTTCAATCATATGTTGTATATTTTCTCTATATCTTTCATTAAACATAGATCTATTTGGTATAATATTATTCGATAATAAAAATAACAAAGAAAATTGTGCTTCTATTGTATTATCTATACTTATCTTTTCTAATATATTGTTATAGTATCCTCTGTTTATATTAATATTATATTTATCTATTATACTCAAAATATTACATTCCTCAATAGTATCTAATTCATTAAAAAATAAACCTAGTATTATTAATCTTTCCTCTATCACAAATTTTCTATTTTGAAGTAATGTTATAGAAAATTCACGAAGTTCATAAAAATATTTTTCTAAAATATTTTTACTATTTATAGAATGTATATTTTCAGATATCATTATTTCAGATAATTCTTCTTCAACTAACTCAAATTCCATCATATTTTCATTCAATAAAACTAATCTTGCAGCTTCTATACAAGATAAAGTTAAAGCTCCTTGAATAACACCATCTACACAATTATATGCTCTTGGATAACTTCTACAAGTATAACACATACTATCTTCCCCTAATATACTATATATGCTACATAAATTATTTTCATCTAAAAAAACACATTTATTGTCGTATAATTTAAACCTTGCAAAATTATAATCATCAGTTGCTTTCCTGTTCCTAGAAGTGTGTTGTTGTAATTTTTTCCTCATATTTATATTTTTGCATTTAATATACTTTTTATAAGTTTTTTTATCTATAGTAATATCCCATCCTTTACAACATGTGTCTTCACAATTACTTCCTATACATTTAAATTTATCAAAATACTGTGGTTTAAGTATTTTATATCTCATACTAATATCCTTTCATTAATCGTCATAAAAATTCATCTTTGTATCTTTGATAACTATATCTTCAAGCACATCACAAATCAATTCATATGCATATTTTTCTTTATCTATATAAAAATTTTCTAGTATTAAATTTTCATCAATAGGAAATTTGGTTATATTATCATTATCATTAAATTGCTTAAATCCTTCATAATCAGTTATAAAATTTCCATCATTAGTTAAACCGTTATGCATCCATTCAGCTATAGGTATTGGTCTAAGTATAGAGCAATTTTTTTTCATAAAATATATATCAACTATCGAAGTACTTATCCACGTATGTATTTTATCACACACTTTTATCCAAGATCTAACCGAATCATTTTTTATTATATGGAAATTTTTATTATTTTCCTGAATAGAATATATTTTTTTATCTAATGCTTCTGCTGGATGAGGTCTATATATAAACTCGCATTCATTATCTGATATATATTTTTCGATCCACTCCAATATTATATTTCTACTAGTTGTATCAACTTCTATTCTTTCATTTATTCTATCATTTCCAAAACGAATAGCATTATATTTTTTTCTCATTTCACTTAAATTAACCATTGCAAAACTCGAAAGAAATATTATCCATTTTTTGTTGGTATCCAAATCATACTCCATCGCAATCTCATCTCTTTTTTTAAAAACACTATTAAATCTTTCTCTATCCATGTCAACATTCATAGATCCAGTTATTATACAATTTTCTTTAGGCACCCCATTTTTCACCATATTATCATACCACTTTTTACCCCAACACAAATGAATAGCATTTCTATTTAATCCTTTAGGTATATGAAAGCCTATTTCATTATGTCCTTTAGTCAATATTTGTTCATACTGTAAATTTACAATTCTCTTTATTTTAGTATCAAATATTTCTTTGAAAATCATTAACTGACCATCCTCATATAGATATGGTGTTAAAATAGCATCTGGAGTAAATTTTAATTTTTCTTTAGTTATATTTATCATATAAAATGGATCACAAATGTATAAATTATGTCCTCTTTTATTAAGTTCTGCTTTTAGCAGATATGCATTTTGTAATTCTCTTTCTGTACACTCATAAAATAATACAAAGTCCATATAAACTCCTTTATAAATTTAGTAATATATTTTTAAATTTATCCTCCAAAAAATTATAATAATTTAACTTTTCATTTATAGAAAATTCTATATTTTGAATAAGAATATATAGGTTATCCTTAATAGCATCAATATCACCAATAATTACATCTGAACATTCATTAAGATATTTTTTCAGATTGTCATAACTTTTATATTTTTCAAAATATTTATTGCTAGACAGAAGCTCTTCTAAGACTCTTCGGTCATCTTTTGATAATATTTTATTTTTCTCTATATCATTAATTATATTAGTTACAGTGTATATATCGTTATAGTGATTTTTATACGAGTTTAATAAATTATTCTTGGTTCTTTCATATAGTATAGGAGAATCTATCAATATTTCGCTTTTTATTTCAATATCTATAAGTTCTTGTTTTTGAGACATATTTTTTATATCATCTATATATTTACTTGCTTTAATCATATCGTCTAAATCATAGTTTAATTTCAATTGTTCAACAATACCTTCTATTATCTTAAACATATCATCAAGAATATTATGACATATTCTCAAATCTATAGTTATGCAATCAAAGTATATGTTTTTTAATTTATTTAATAATTCAAATCTATATTTTATAGCATTATATCTTGTATAATAATTATCCTTGTATATATTTTTATATACTTTTATATATTTTATACTGTTTGATAAATACTGTATTTTATTTACTTTGATTAATGTTTCTAAGATAAATGTATAACAAAAATTAGGAAATTCTTCATTAAAGTATATATTTTCTTTTTTTAAAAAACTTTTACTATATACATACATATTTATATCATATATTTCTAAATCTTTCGCTTTGAGCTTAGAGTAAAATTCAGTTCCTTTATATAACCCCTCATTTATAAATCTATTTTTATTGGTAAAATCTATTTGCTTTACAACTTCTGTTGAATACTCGTGCATTGTTGATACTTTTTCTGGATTGTATGAACAATCAAAGGTTAATATTTCTGATTTAAATATTTCTATATTATTATATAACTCTTCTAATGCATTCTGCTTAAATAAAGACATTCCATCACAAAAATATATATATTTACCAGTAGATAAATCTATCGCCTTATTCTTTAATTTATTTATATTATCATCTTCTGATGTCAATAAAGTAATATTCTTATATTTTTCAATATAATTTTGTAATAAATTAATATTATTGATATTACTTCTTGGAATGCAAATTATTATTTCATATGAATCTAGTCTTTGATTTAAAATGCTTTCGATACAATCAAAAATAGTGTCATCTATTCTTACAATAGTTAGTACAACTGTAAATTTCATATAATCTCCTTTAGTAGTTTTATATACTTTCAACTAGTACCTTATAATTTTTGTAGTATTCTTTATAGTTATCATTCTGATGCATATACATTAGATATGCTATATTTCTATTTGATATAGGTGAATTTATCAGGTTATATTCACCGTCTATCATTTTTAAATACATTTCATAAGAAGCTGTGTATTTACTAGCTTCAAAATTTAAAATGGCTAATCTATAGTCAATACAATCATCAGAATAAACGTCTGCTAGCGAAAAATTATGTATAGATATATTTATGATAAATTCCAACAAGCTAAAATTTTTTAAAGAATATAAATATAATATTTCAGCTAAATATATTTTTTTACAATATTTACTTTTAAGCATCGTGTCTATAATTTTTTCGAATTTTCTATTTCTTAATAATATAGAAATATAAATATGATAAATTTCTCTTGTTTCATATTCTTTATATAAATTTTCACACAATTTTTCTAATTCTTTTATATTGTAGTTTTTAAACCCTATGTCAAAAATCTTCATCATATACTTACTTTGATTATATTCCTCATAATTTTCTAATTCTCTTATAAAATATTTATCGTTGGTATCAAAATACTTGTCGTTTAAAATTCTATCTGTAGTAGCATCTTTGTGTAATTTCTTATCTATAAAGTACATGTTATTTCTATTCTCAATAATTTTCTTATAATTATAAAAATTGATATCATTAGTAACTATTAAATCTGCATTTTTACAACATTCTTTTTCTAAAAACAAATTGACATTTCTATTAGTATAATATTTTAAGTCTGTATAATAATTAATATTCTGATAATATATAACTTTTATTTTATTTTTAAACTTCATTATCAAATCCTGTATATTTACATCATTATATATTAACACTATATTGTCATAATTTCTTAAAATATATTCTATAATTAACTCTACTTTATTTGAGTTTACTTCATAATTTTTGATATTTGTATTATCTAAGTATAAATTTTCTTTGTCTATATTATCACTATATCTAACTTTTATAAAAATATTCCCACTATTTCTAGTATGATCAACTAAATTATAGTCATTAAACGAACCCAACATCAAAAAAGTAAATTTTTTATCTGGTAAATTATATACTATTTTTTTCTTTATATTTTCAATTTCATTTAATATATTTGTATCTTCTGTTATACTTAAACACCTATCATAAAAATATAGAGCTTCCTTAAGATTTCCAAGCAATATGTTTAAATATCCCATATTATATAAACTATCAACATTATATTCATCAATTTTTAGAGATTCTAAAAAACAGTTTAATGATTCTTCTAAATTATTTTCTTTAAGACAAAGTATTCCTTTAAATGAATAGTACTTATCATCACAACCAATATTGTATTTATAACTTTCTAAATATTTTTTAGCTTCTTCTAATTCATTGCTATTTATACAATTTTCTATAATTTTTTCTAATTGATAACCAGTATAATTATCCATATAATTATACTCTGCTTTATTAGTATATTTTAATATTATACTTTTTAACTCTTCATCTTGACTTAAAATAAGATTTCTTATTTTATTTAAATTTTTCATAACAATCCCTCTCAAAAATATATATTTTTATATACGGTATTATTATATTTTATTTTATATAAAATTATAATAAAAAAGAGATAAAGTTTTGCTTTATCTCTTATGATTATTAGTTTAATAATTGCATTACACCTTGTGGTTGTTGCTTAGCTTGAGCCGCCATTGATTGAGATGCTTGAGTTATTATATTATATTTAGATAATTTAATCATTTCTTTAGCAACATCTACATCTCTAATTCTTGATTCTGCAGCAGTTAAGTTTTCAGTTGAAGTAGACAAGTTCGCAGAAGTATACTCTAATCTATTTTGTTGAGCCCCGAACTGAGATCTAGCAGTGTTCATTTCCTTTAATGCTGCATCAATTCTAGTCATAGATTGCTTAGCTATTTGATGATTAGTTACACCTAAAGATGTAGTTTGACCAGTTGATGTAGAAACTCTAAGATCTTTTAAAGATTCTCCTATACCTGCTAAGTTTAAACTTTCAACATCTCTAGTTTCTAAATTAGCCCCAGCTTGAATTTTGACAACTTCTGGATCCTTATCATTATTTACTATTTTACAGTTACCAGTAGTTAAAACACATGCTGATCCAGCTTTTCCACTACCAGCGCTTGTTAATTTATACATATATGAACCATTATCTGCTATTGCTAATTCTTTTGTTACTTTACTAGTTAATTTACCTGCTGTATCTTTATATAGTTGAACTAATTTAGAACCATTAGAATTTATAGCTTGAGTACCTTTTTTATAAACTTTATCACCTGTAGATGTTTCACAACCATATTGTTGATCATAAACCCCTGCTACAGTAGTTCCATCAGATTTTCTAACTACCATAGCATTAAATCCTGCAGAGTTAACATCTTTTTCTCCAACTAATAATTCTTTTTCATTGAATTTAGTTTCTTCAGCTATTTTTCCTAACTCCTCACCTAATTGAGCTAATTCATTGTTTATCTTTTCTCTATCATCAGCAGTGTTAGTATCATTAGCCCCTTGAATAGTTAACTCTCTCATTCTTTGAGCTATATTAGTAGCTTCTTCTAAAGCACCTTCTGCAGTTTGTATCATAGATATACCATCTTGAACGTTTCTATCTGCTTGTTCCATACCTCTTATTTGAGATCTCATTTTTTCAGATATTGCAAGTCCTGCAGCATCATCAGCAGCCTTGTTTATTCTAAGACCTGTTGATAATTTCTCCATTGAAGCTGATTGTAATGCAGTATTTTTTGCCATTTGATTTACTGCGATATTGGCATTAATATTAGTATTTATTCTCATTTTTTAACCCTCCATAGTTTTTTAATCGGCGTCCTTGCCTTACTGTTATATTATTCGTCTAAAAAATATAAACTTTATATTTTTTTATTAAAAAGATTTATTTTATTATTAGAATTTCTTTTGTAATTATAATTAGCTTTTTGAGTTATCTTATACTTTTGAATTTCCTGTTTTACTTTTTGTATTTCTTGTGATAATAGATATTGTATTTCTTCATCTTTTTCTAGATTATCTCCTAAAGCCTCTTTAAAATCTTTTATATCCACTTTTTCTAGTATTTCTTGACGTTTTTCAAATAACTCATCCAAAATATCATATTTGTCGTTTTTTATAGCTTCAATAATACGTAGATTTAAATCATTCCATAGTTTAACTTCTTCCATGATCTAACCCTACGCCTGGAAAAATTGTTGCATTTGAGCATTTAATTTATTCATAGTAGACTCTAAGTTACCAAACTTTTTATAAAGCGAATCTTCTTTTTTGTTCATCTTTTTAATTAATTCAGATACTAACTCTTCTTTTTTCTTTATTTCTTCTGAATAATAATTGTTAGCAACTGATGCAGTACTTTCTATACCCGCTTTTTGCGCAAATACAGAAGATGAAGACCCTACATATTTTTTTATAGTACTATTTACATTTTCAAATACGCTATCTGAATTTCCGGCTAATCTTTTATATACCTCATCTCCATTTTCTTGTAGAGCTTTTTTGAATTTATCTTCATCAAGCGCTAACTGACCTTTTTTATTATAATCAGAATGACTTGTTATACCAATTGATAGCATAAAGTCCATATTTTCACCAAATATAGCTTTTTGCATATCATCCATAAATCTTCTTAATTCTGGGTCGCTTTTTAATAGACCTTCTTTAGCTTTTTCTTCCCATTTTTTTATTTCGTCTTCTGACATTTCTTTTTTCTGTTCGTCAGTTAAAGGTTTATAATCTTTATTCTTCTTTTCTATTACTTCTTTGTAGATATCATCCATTAGTTTATTATAATCTTCAATAAACTGATTCATATGGTCAACTACTTTATCTACGTTTTGTTTAGAGGTAACTCTTGAAGTTCCTGTTGAATGAACGCTATATTTTATACCATCTATTTCAAAATTATTAGATTCTTTATCTAGACTAATCTTTTTACCATTTGATGTAGTCACTTCTATTTGAGCATTGCTACCTTTTTGTTCCGATTCAAAAGAACTAGATAAAAATCCTAATGCCTTAGATTGAGTTTTTCCATCTTTATCTAATATTTGTATAGAAGAATTAACACCCGTTTGAGTTGATTCTAACTTAAACTCCCCAGTCATTTCACTAAAAGTTGCCTTGAAGTTTCCATTAGATGCTTCGTTCATCTTTTTCATCATACTGTCAAGTGTATCTTCTTTAGTTAGAGTTATAGTTTGACTAGTTCCTCCAGCAGTCTTTATCTGAAACTCTATGTCGCCTTTTGTAAAATCTGCTCCTAGTTGTTCTAATTTAGAAGACTTTGTTAAAGCCTTTCCATTGGTAGCTGATGATGTTTCTATTTTAGCACCTGTTGCTAACTTTTTAACATCAAAAGTATAGTCTATATCGCTAGCACCAGTAGTTCCTGTTGCAGTTATAACATTAGAATCAGTACTTTCTACATCTAATGTATTCCAGTTATTACTATTTAATATAGAGTCTTTTGATGACATAGAAAGATATTTATCGCTAAAAGATTTAACATCTCCTATTATATCTCTATAAGCCTCTTGTTGCCATTTTAATACTTGTTCTTCACCTTTTATTGTATCTATCTTTTCTTGGTCTGCAGTTAGCATTTCCTTTACCATAGTATCTGTATCCATACCACTAGCAAGACCAGATAATCTTATTCCACTTACACTAGACATTTATACCACTCCTAACTTATTCCCTTAACTTTTTTGTCAACTTCATACCACATATCTCTTATTTCTTCTATAAGTGGTAACACTTCTTCTACTTTTTTTACATCTTTGTTTACGTTAGCTAGTGCTAATTCATTTTTTATGAATTCATATATGTTATATAAATCCTCCATATAAGTTCCTGCACTTTTATCCATAGTTACCATAAGCTCAAAGAATATATCTTGAACTCTTACAAGTTCCTTATGAGCTCTAGGTATATTATTCTCTATCAAAGCAAGTCTTGCTATTTTAGTGTATTTAACTGCACCGTCAACAAGCATTAAAAGTAATTGTTCTTGAGTTACTGCAGCTATTGAATTTTTTTTATAATTACTATAAGGATTGTTTGCGTACATTTTGTCACCTCTTTATTTAAATAGTTTCATTGCATCATTTATATTTATTTTAAATTCATTATTTTCTTCTTTTATTTTATCATATACTTCTTTTCTTAGTATACTAGTAGTTTTTGGTGCCTCTATGCCTATTTTTACAGTTTTGTCATCTACTTTTATAACTTTTATTTCTATATCATTTCCTATAAGAAACGATTCTCCTTCTTTTCTAGTAAATACAAGCATTACTTATCACCTCTTATAATAGGCTCTCTAGTTAAATACTTATCATTTTGAATTATATATTGCATTCCTTTATTATTTTTTATATTTATAATAATAGGAGCTTTTAAATTAACAGTACTTTCTTTTACGGTTTTACCTAATCTAACTAATCCCAAAACCATAACGTCTTCTGTTTTTTCTATTTCAAGCAAATCTATAACTTCATCGTTTATATCAAATTCGTAATCATTTATTATAGTAAATGGAGATACTGCTATAAATCCAACATATTCATCATCTACCGATACTATTGATTTGAAATCTTTATTATTTTCTATATCATTTAGTATAAATTTTTTATAGTTTTCAAACCCCGGTATACCGTTTTTAAATTCTATCTCCATAAATCCACCTCTTTATCCTATATAAAATCCATTAAAGTTGGTTGAATAAGTTTTGCACTTACTTTTAATGATGCTTGATAAATCATTTGTGATGTTGAATATTCTACTAATTTTTCTGCATAATCTGTATCTTGATTGACTGATAAGAGTTTTTCCATTTCAAGCAAGTTATTCTCATTCAAATCTTTTACTTTTTCTAATTTTTGTATATTAGTACCTACTTCAGTTCTTATATTTACAGTATAATCAAAAAAATCATCAAGTTCAGTCTTTAAACTATCATCATTAAAAAGTAATTTATTTTTATTTTCTTCAACGTCGACTCCGTTTGCTATATCATTCATTGTAATTGATATATTGTTTATCGTATCTAAAAAACCATTACTCGTTATATTACCATTAGCATCTCTTTCTATACCAAGTATATCATCTACCGAAAAACTATAATCAACGTTTATATTTTCAGATATTTCAATGTTAAGCCTCGCTTGTAAATCCTCTGGTCTTATATTAGGATTTATTTCAAGTTGTGTTGGAGGACCTTCATTTATTATTATAGGAGGTTCTTCTAATTCAGTACCTGCCATTAAATATTTATCTCCGTAAGCATTATTTAGTACATCACCTAATTGCTT
Organism: Romboutsia sp.; assembly: GCA_017889265.1. Classification (GTDB taxonomy): domain Bacteria; phylum Bacillota; class Clostridia; order Peptostreptococcales; family Peptostreptococcaceae; genus JAGHEK01. Next base: position 21,760 of record JAGHEK010000013.1, read on the forward strand.
TACTTTTTCATCCATTTCTTTAGCAATAGATTTCATTTCTGTTTCTGAATAAGCTCCATTTCCTACTTGAAGTATAGATTCTTTAAAATCATTTAATATCATTCCAGTTTTATCTAAAGTAGCATCTGTATTATCAAGCCAACCACTTACTTCATCTATATTTTCGTTATATTTTTCAGTGTATGCTATTTCATTTTTTAGCCCCATTATTCTTCTTGCTTTATAAGGGTCATCAGACACTCTATTTATTTCTTTTCCAGTGTTTAATTGTTCATTTAATTTTCCCATTCTTTGAAGGTTTCTTTGTGTTTGATATATCTGTGTTGAAATAAGTCCTGTATTAGTAACTCTCATCAATTAATACCTCCTATCTTTTTAGTCCATTTATAACAACATCTAAAAGAGAGTCTAGAGTTGATATTACTTTTGCACTCGCACTATAAGAGTGTTGGAATTGAATTAGATTTACCATTTCTTCATCAAGAGATACCCCTGTTATAGACATTCTTGATGATTCTATTCCATTTAACACTTTACTTTGATTAGATTCTGCTCTTATTACTTCGCTAGTTTCATTACCTAGTTTTTGAACTAAATCATTATAATAAGTGTTTATACTAACCATTTTAGGATTTCCATTTGCATCAAGTACAGGATTTCCATTGTTATCAGTAACCGGTATAACCTTTTCATCTTTTAAGTCATACATCTGACCTGCAATATTAACCATTTCATCGTGAGGTATAGCCCCTAGGATATTGTGGGCATCTTCCACTACGCTAAGCATAGGGTTTCCATTTGCATCAAACTCTATTATATTTCCATTTAGATTGTTATTTGGGTTAACTATTCTATTTATATTATCTGCTAAATTTTGAGCCATAGTTTGCATATTTGATACATACTCATCTATTTTTTTATTCATCTCTATGCAACCTTGTATTTCTCCTGATATACCGCTAGTTGGCATTCCTGATGCTTTAGTTGTATAAGTTTCTCCATTTTGCATCACTGCTTCACCAGTAGTTTTATCCACATAACCTATATTTTGTCCTTTATCATTTTTTATATTTCCCATATCATCTACTTTAGCATATACTTTTCCATCTTCATCTAAAAGTTCACTCACTTTTGCTTTACTTAAATCTTTAACTACCATATCTTTTCCAGTAGTTTTATCTATCGTTACGAATTCTCCATTTTTATTTATTCTATGGTCTAAAACATTTCCATCAGTAGTAACTATACTTCCATCTTGTCTAGTTACGTATATTCCAGTTATGTCACCATTTGCATCTTTTGAATATCTAAGCTCATTTCCTGGTTGAATAGCAGAATCTAAAAGTTCTCTAGTTTCATCTGTATTCATATTCATTTTATAACTCAAATCATCTATTATTCTATCTACTTCATCATATAAATCGTTAGGAGTTTTTCCACTACCTTCTACTAACTTTATATCTTTTTGTAATCCTCTTAATTTTTCTATACTAGAATTTATACTTTTTAGATTTTCTTCTAAGTCTGTGTTTATTTGTTCTTTCATAGAACTTAATTTATCGGTAACATTACTTATATTTTGTGATAAAAATTTAGTATTTTGTATAACTACATCAATAGAACCTGCATCTCCTGGTCTTTTAGAAAGCTCGTGCCAACTCATATAAAAGTCGTTGTATGCAGATGATATTGATGAATCTGAAGGCTCATTGAATATAGTTTCCATATGTCTAAAGTTTTCGTATTTTTTAGCAGTTGCACCGTATTCGTGAGTTTCGTTTCTAAATTGAAAATCGTGGAAAGAATTTCTAATTCTAACTACGTCATCTGCTTGCACTCCTTGCCCTATCTGACCTGCACCCATATAGCTATTATAACCCGGATAGCTATATGCAGATCTTTGAGTTTGCACTACCTGTTGTCTTGTATATCCGGGTGTATTCATATTGTTTATATTATGTGATGTTGTTTGTATATTCATCTGACTTACACTCATTCCTGAGTATGATGAATACAATGTCGATATTAATCCTGGCATATTCTCCCTCCAATATTATTTTCTGATTTGCCCATAAGCATTATAAGTTCCATTTCCTCTTTTAGGACTTAATAAATTAAGCATTTTTTTTGTATAGAAAAGCCTATTTTTAACTAATTCCTCATTTGCCTTTTTTTGTTGTTCTATCATATTTAGATTTCTTTGAATATCTCTATATGCTTCAGTTAATTTTTCATCATTTGAACTTTCTACTAATTCTTTTAAAGAGGCATCTTTCCCCATTATATTTCTTCTTTCGATTTCTAGCTTTGCTAGTTTTTTTGATACATCTTCTAGTTCAGAAACTATACTGTCCATTTTTACGACTTCTTTATTTACTATATAGTCGTATTGCCTATCTAAAAGATCTAATAAATCTTTTATTACTTTTTTTTCTTCAAATATCACAACCTTAAGATTTGCATTCATTTTATCACCTTATCCATCCATTTTTATTTGAGATAATCTTATGGCCAATTTATTATCTATTATTATACTTTCTCCACTTGCAATTCTTTTTCCGTTAACCCTTATATCAAGACCTTCCTCAACGTGTTTATCAAGTACTATTATATCTCCTTCTTTGTAGCTAACTATTCTACCTATTTTTTCTTTAGTCGACCCCATTTCAACACTTATTTCCATACAAGATTGCATAACATCTTCTGTTGCATCTATTTTTTCTTTTTCACCTTGTACTAACTGTTCAAACTCAACTTCATATATAGTTTCATTATTTTGTTGAGACACTAAAATACCTCCTTATAAATATACATCTAATAAAAGTCCATTTATTTCTTCTACTTTAGATGCTATATCTAGATTTTCCTTTTGCTCATATATCAGCTCTCTAGTCATTTGTTCTAGTTTTTCATTAACCGTTTTTACTGTTGTAAAATAATTTCCTTCCCAAAAACTAGTATTTTTATTTATACTATATGCATAATCAACTACCGATTTTAAATATCCTTTTATAGCTTTTTTATACATAGAAATATCACTATAATTTTGTGTACGTATTAATCTTTCTCCAGATTTTTTGATTTCTTTCATATAATCGTCAAGTTCTTGTTTAGTTTTTGATTTATTCATGCTATCAAAACTCTGAGAAAAATCTGTTTTCGTTTTTGTAAAGTTATTTTCTATATTTACACTTTTATTAGAATTTATATTTTGAACTCTCATAAATTTATCCCTCTACAAATTATATATATTATTAATACGGTTACTTTATATTTTACTTAATATTAATAAATTAATTCTATCATTTATTATTATGCTATTCAAGAATACAAAAAAAGTCCTGAAAGATTAATTCTTCCAAGACTATAATATTTATCTATTAGTTAATTCATCTATTAATCTAACAAGCTCTGCTATTTCTGGCTTAGTTATTTGTGCATCAGCTCCAAGCTCTATACCTTTTTGTCTCATTTCATCACTTATTAAAGACGAGAAAAGTATAAGTGGCGTAGGAGATAATATAGGGTCTTCTTTTACTAATTTAGTGAGTCTATGACCATCCATTAAAGGCATTTCTATATCTGATACTATACAAGCAACATGTTTTCTTATTGGTTCGTTATGTTTTTTTATCTCTTGTAAATAACTCCAAGCTTCTTGACCGTTATCTGCTTTTATTATATTTTTATATCCTGCACCGTGTAAACAGTCTATTATAAGTTTTGCTAAAAGCATAGAATCTTCTGCTACAAGTATTGGTATATCTGTATCTTTACGTTCTCCTAATTTTTCTATTTCTTCTATTTGAATACTTGATTCTGGACTTACTTCTGCAACTATTTTTTCAAAATCAAGTATAGTTATAAGTCTATCTGAAAATTCTGCTATACCAGTTGCCGCTCCTTCGTTACCACCGTATATAACTCTATTCGGTTTTTTTATTTCTTCCCAAGATACACGTGCAATACCTATTACTTTGTCAACACGAAATGCAAAATTTAACTTATTAAAATGAGTAGCTATAAATACTGCTCTTTTATCATCTTCTCTTTTAAGACCTAAATACTTAGCTAAATCTATAACTGTTATTATCTCATCTCTTGGTTTAAATATACCCTCAACCATCTCGTGTGAATTAGGCATTTTTTTTACTTCTTGGGCTATCATTATTTCACGCACTTTAGCAACGTTTATACCAAAAACTTCTCCAGCTATAACAAACTCCATTAACTCAAGTTCGTTTGTACCTGATTCCAAAAGTATTTTCGTCTGACCTTTACTTTCCGAAAAACTCATAAAACTCCTCCTTGTATATGCAACTTTTTATTATAGAATAAATTTTATGCTAATTTTTTATATAATTTAATAATATTAACTATACGACTAAAAAATTATTTTCTTAATATACTTAAATATATATACTTTCTATTTTTATTATGTTAGAATATTTCATTATAATATTTTTTAGGGGGTGTAAGTTTGCAAGTTACTAATAATTCCAATATATCAAATTATGCTTCATTAATAAAAAGTGCAAGTACATTATCTAGTGATGCTTCTATGTTTTCTACATTAGTAGATACAGTTTTACTTGCACAAAATCTAAATAACACTACTAAAAGCACAACTAACTCGTGTTGTTGTTGCAAAAATAATAATTTAAACTCTCTTGATAATATGCTAAATCTATCAAATGTTAGTTTAAATATAGGTAATGTAAATATAAAAACAAACAATTATGATGTAAATTTAGAAAATGTTAAGATAAATTTTGATGGTACTACTCCTAAAGTAGAAGTTGAAGAAAAAACTATTAATAATACTTCTAATAATTTAAACGTTAATGCTAACAATATCGTTTCTAAAAATGAAGTTACTACTCAACAAGTACAAAATACTGTTGATACTAGAGTAAAAAATGCGATTGATTTAGCTTATGACCAACTTGGTAAAGATTATGTTTGGGGAGCAAACGGACCTGATAGTTTCGATTGTTCCGGTCTTACTAAGTATATTTATAAAAAAGCTTTTGGTATAGATTTACCTAGGGTTTCTTATGAACAAGCTAAATTCGGAAAAGCAGTTGATAAGGAAGATTTACAGCCAGGAGATTTAATTTTCTTTGACACTATGAACAAAGACAGGGTGTCTCACGTCGGTATATACGTTGGAAATAACGAATTTATTCATGCTGCTAATTCTAATAAAGGTGTTATAAAATCTTCTTTAAGCGGATATTATGAAGACAGATATATAAATGCAAGAAGACCATACTAAAAAAGTCTATGAGAAATCATAGACTTTTTCTTATAACTTAGATAATGCATCTACTATTATATCTTCTTTAAATGGTTTTACTATAAACCCTTTAGCTCCACTTGTCATAGCTTCTTTCATCATTCCTTCTTGACCTAGGGCAGAAACCATTACCACTGTTGCATTTGGGTCATATTCCATTATTTCTTTTAATGCTTCAAGACCTGTTTTATCTGGCATAGTTATATCCATAGTTACTATGTCTGGATTTAATTCTTTATATTTTGCAACTGCTTCGTTTCCGTTAGCCCCTTCCCCTACTACTTCAAATCCATGCTTACTTATCATATTTTTTATAGATATACGCATAAATGCAGCGTCATCAACAACTAATACTTTTTTCATATTTTTATCCTCCATAAAACTATTTTTTCTTATAAACTGACGGTTCTACTCTTTGAAATTCTGTTATTTGACTTGATAAATTTTCAGAAAGTCCAATTATTAGGTATCCACCAGGCTTAAGTGCTTCACTTAATTTTGTACATAATTTTTTCTTTGTAGGTTCATCAAAATAAATCATAACGTTTCTACAAAAAATAACGTCATACTTATTTTTTTCCCAACCCGTAATACCATTCAAATTAAAATATTTAAATGATATCATTTTTTTTATATCATCAATAACTTCATAGTTTCTATTTGTAGTCTGTTTAAAATAATTTTTTACCCAATCGCTAGGCAATTTAGAAACTTTTTCTGGTGAATAAACACCATTTTTAGCTATTTTTAAAACGTTCATAGAAATATCTGATGCAGTTATTGAAATATTTACTTTTTTATTTATTCCAAGAGCTGATTTTGATGTCATAGCTAGACAATAAGGTTCTTCTCCAGTTGACGAAGCTGCACACCATATATTCACACTACTTGGCATATTCTTTTTAATCTTTGGAATAATTATATTATTTTTTAAAAAGTTAAAGTGTTGCTCTTCCCTCATAAAGTAAGTGAAATTAGTAGTTAATTTTTCAACTACAATCGCTACATACTCTCCTGTTTTATCTTTCATAAGTGCATCTATATAGCTTGAAAAGTCATTAAACCCAAGTCTTTTAACTACTAATGCTAATCTAGTTTCTATTAACTTTTTTTTATTTTCTAAATTTATTCCATAGTTATTATACATAAAAATTTTTAGTCTTGTAAAGTCTCTATTCGTTAATTCCATCTTTTATGCCCTCAACTATTTCAATTAGTGCATCACAGTCTAATATCAGTTGTGTTTCTCCGTTTATTTGACTAACACCTTTTATGAAGTTTTCATCTATATCAGATTCTTTTGAGTTCATCTTCATACTTTGTTCTGGTAATATATTTATAACTTCGTTAACAGCATCAACTATTAAACCTACTTTATCTTCGCCTTTTTCTATTATTATTATACAAGTTCTTTCATTATAATCAATAGGCTCTATACCAAATCTCATTCTAGCATCTATAACAGGTATTATTGTACTTCTTAGATTTATTATACCTTTTATATAACTTGGTATAAAAGGAACTTGAGTTATAGGAAGCATTCCTATTATTTCTATAATGTACTTTGATGATAATGCATATTTTTGATTGTTTATCAAAAACACCATATATAAATCATCAATAGTTTCTTTTATATATTCTTCATTTACTATATCAGTATTCTCATTCATAACAATACACCGCCCTTTTTAAATAAATTTTTCAACTTTCCCAACACTTTTTATACAAAGCTTATTAGTTGTTGTATCAAACGTTATAGTTCTTCCACAAGTACCTAAAACATCTTCTGCAACAATTGGTATTTTAAGTTTTAGCAATGTATCTCTGCAAGCTTTTACATTTCTTTCTCCAACAGTAAATATCCCTGAACTACTAGATGTATTATTAAAATTAAACATATGGGCCCCTCCGGCAAGTTTAGCTTTTAATAATCTGGGGTTTGCACCAACTTTTTTTAATTCTTCATAAAGAAGTACTATCCCAGTATCAGCATATTTAGCTTTATTTAACAATAATTTATCATGGCTCGAATCAGAAAGTAAAATATGAACCATACCAGCTATTTTATTTATTTCGTCATAAAGTACTATTCCACAGCAAGAGCCAAGTCCTATAGTAGTTATTGTATCAGGTGATTTCACTACTTTAAAGTCAGCTATTCCTACTGTTACTTTCATTTATTTCTATGCCATACCTAACATTTCAAGTACTTTTTTACAAGATTCCAATTCCGGCATAAAGTAGTATTTACCTTGTACTTCTTGGTCCATAGTAAAGAAATCTGTTTCTATGCAAAGCGCTGAATCAGTTACTTCTCCATATAAAGTTATTGGTAAATTCATTATAGCCATAACCATATCTATACTAAAGTATGGTACAGATTGATTTATTGACATACCTGTCATTTCTGACATAGCTGTTAAGTAGGTACCACATAAAATATTACATATCTCACCCATAGATGAAAGTTGCTGACGTATATCATCATAATCATTTGGGTTATATCTTATAACCTGTTTAGTTATTTTCGAGATAAGATTAAATGCTGCTTCAACTTTCATAATTACCATTATAAATCCTTTGATATCTCCTGAAAGTTCTAAAACATTTCCCACAACTATTTCTTCTTGTGATTCATATTCATCTGTTATGCTAGAAAAGTTTACTAAATCACTTTTTGGTATACCTATATCAACCATTTCATTTAACATTGCAGCTAATGAGTTTGATGCATTACCTGAACCAATATTACTAATTTCTTTAAATATACTTAACTTTTCACTATCTAACATTAAAAATACCTACCTTTACTTTATTTTTTAAATCTACTTAAAATTAAAGGAGGAATTAATTCTAATGCAGTTTCAGCCACAACTGCTCCCATTTTATTTGCTACCATAGGCATTCCATATACAACGCAAGTTTCTTTATTTTGTCCTATTGTATACCCACCAGCATTTTTTATTTTAAGTAGACCATTTGCACCGTCAGAACCCATTCCCGTTAATATTACAGCAATAGATTTTGATTTTGCGTTTTTCGCAACACTTTCAAAAAGATAATCAACTGATGGACAATGACCACTCACTTTATGAGTATTTTTAATCTCTAGTGAATATCCATTTCCGTTTGATACAATACCCATTTGATAACCACCTGGAGCTAAATAAGCACAGCTTGGTTTTAAAATATCTCCATTTTTACCTTCAGCTACACTTATTTTACACTCTCTATCAAGCCTTTTCGCATACTTTTCTGTAAAACCCGGTGGCATATGTTGTGTTATAACTATTGGTGGAAGTCCTAAAGGTAAATGTTTAACAATTTTTAAAATCGCCTCTACTCCTCCCATAGATGCTCCAATAGCTATGATATCATATTTTAACATCTAAAATTTCTCCCAATACTACATATTTATTATAGCATTTGCATCAAGTATCAAACTTATTGAACCATCTTCAAGTATTGAACATCCAGACATATGAGATTGAACTTGTTCAAATTGAGTAAGCATAGGTGGTATTGGTTTTATAACTACATGTTGTTGCCCTATTATCTTATCTACTAAAATACAAACACTTCCTATTTCAGTCTCTACTAAAATCATTATATCATCGTCTTTATTTTCTGCTTCAATACCTAATATTTCAGATAGTCTAGTTACTTTATAGCATTCTCCTCTTATTATACTATGTTCCTCTCCATTAGGATTTTTTACTACTTCAAATCCACCTTGAGTAAACACTTCTTTTATATTAAGAGCAGGAATTATATAAGTTTCTTTACCTATTTGAACTTTCATTCCATCAACTATAGCAAGTGTAAGAGGTATACGAAGTATAAACATACTTCCTTTTCCAAACTCACTATCTATACTTATAGAACCTCTTAATTTACGTATATTAGTATAAACAACGTCCATTCCAACTCCACGACCAGAGTATTCACTAACTTGTTCCTTAGTTGAGAATCCTGGAGCTAATATAAAATTATATGCTTCTTTATCGCTTATCTCATCTGGATTTTTAGTAGTTATACCTTTTTCTATTGCTTTTTTAATTACCGCTTCTTTGTTTATACCTCTACCATCATCTTTAATTATTATAACAACATCTCCACCAGTATTTTTAGCTTCTAATACAATAGTGGCTTTCGAAGGTTTCGTAGTATTTGCACGTTCTTCTGGAGTTTCTATACCGTGGTCCATACTATTTCTTATCATATGCATTAAAGGATCTGAAATATTTTCAAGGATATTCTTATCAACTTCAGTTTGCTCCCCAATTAAAACAAGCTCAACTGATTTACCTGTTTTTCTACTCATATCCCTTACAACTCTTTGCATTTTAGTAAATGTAGAAGATATAGGTACCATACGAATAGACATAACTACATCTTGAAGTTCATTAGTTAATTGATGAAGTCTTCTAGCTTGTTTTTCAAAGTTATCTCTGTCAAAATTTTCAAGTTGAGATTGTTTTTCTACCATAGATTCAGTAGTAACTATTTCACCAACTAAATTCATAAGAGTATCTATTTTATTTATATTAACAGTTAAGAAAGTATTTTTACTAGCTTCTTGCTTTACTTCTTTTTTAGGAGATTGTTTAATAACTTCTTCTTTTATAGTATCTTTTATTTCAGTTACTTTAGGTTTAGTTTCTTTTATTTCTTCTTTTTGTTCTTCCTTTACAGGTTCTATTATAACCTCTTCACTACTTATACCAAATACTTCGTCTAATTCTTTATTATCAACTTTTCTTATCTCATAGTTTTTAAGAAACATAGTTTTTTTAATTACTTCTTCAACGGCATTCAAACCTTCAGGAGTATACAAATATATTTCAAGTCCATTTTTAACTATTTCTTCATCACAACCAGAATCTAAATCTTCTGGAGTTATTTTCGCTATTGTAGATACTTTATTAAGATTAGTAACCACACCTAAAGCTCTTATAGATTCCATAGCACATCCTTCTTGAAAAAATACCTTTGAATATAGATATGCTTCTTCTTGTGAGTTTTCAGAAACTACTTCTTCTTTTTTTTCTGAAGTTTCTTCACCTTTAGCTCTTTTTAAAACATCTTTAGCTATTCCTCTTAACTCATCTATATCTCCATCTGGAGTACTTCCATTTTGAACTTTCATAATTTCTTCTTTTAAAAAATCTATACTAGTTAAAACTAAATCTATAAGTTCTTCCCACATATCAGAAGAAAGCTTCAGTCCATTACGAACAGCATCGAAGATATCTTCGATACTGTGAGTAAGGTGTGTAAGATTTTCGTATCCCATCATTGCCGATGCACCTTTTATAGTATGCATTGCACGGAAAATTTCTTCAATCTCTTTTTGTTCTAGCTCTCCACTATCTGATTGCCCTCCTAGAAGAATTTCTTCCAATTGTTCTAACAATTGCATATTCTCTTGGACATAAAACTCATTCATAGAATCTATTCCACTCATATTCTATCTCCTTTTTTATTTTTTCTCTACTCCACTTGTTCTAAATCTTTAAGTTTAAAGTTTTCAATAAGTGATTTTAATGATTGAGCTTGTGCGCTAAGTTCTTCACTTGCAGCTGCACTTTCCTCACTAGTTGCAGAATTTGTTTGTACAACTAAAGATATTTGTTCAACTCCAACACTTACTCTTGATATATCATCTAATTCTCTTGTTGATGACTTTGATATTTCATCAATTAATACTATTGATTCATTAGTACTTTCAATTATTTTTTGTAGAGATTTGGCAGTATTGTCAACTATTTCGCTACCTTTTTCTACAGCCTCTAATGAATTAAGTATTAAGGCAGATGTATTTTTAGCAGCTTCAGCAGATTTTTGCGCAAGATTTCTAACCTCATCAGCAACTACTGCAAATCCCTTACCAGCACTTCCAGCTCTTGCTGCTTCTACTGCTGCATTAAGTGCTAATATGTTAGTTTGGAATGCTATATCATCTATTGTTTTTATTATTCTACCTATTTCTTGTGATGCAAATGATATTTCTTCCATTGCTTTAACCATTTGCTTCATTTGTTCATTACCTTCACTTATATCTTTTCCTGCATTTAGTGATAACTCATTAGCTTTTCTTGCATTTTCAGCTGTATCATTTATACTTTGATATATATGATTTATAGTAGCAGATAATTCTTGTATCGAACCAGCTTGTTCTGTTGCACCTTGTGCCAACATTTGAGCACCTGTTGAAACTTGTTCTGATGCTAATTCCACTTCTTCTGATGCTTTATTTATCTTATCTATAGTTTCACTTAAATCATTAGTTATTTTATGTAAAGATAACTCAATATTTTTATAAATCCCTATATATTCACAATTAGTTTCAATATCAAAATTTCCTTGTGAAATATTACTTAAAATTCTTGAAGTATCTTCTATAACCTCTTTAGTTCTTTCACTTACTATACGAATATTCTCAGATAAAGAACCTAACTCATCTTCTGAAGTATACTCTATATTTATATCAAAATCCCCATTTGCCATTTTAACTGCAGCTTCTTCTATTTCTTTTATTGGATTTTTTATACTCTTATTTATTCTAATTATTATAAATGTTCCAACCCCTACTAAAAGTAATGTTATAGAAGTCGAAAGTTTTAAAGAAGTAGCTAATGCCTTGTGAACTCCTTCATTAAATAAATTTGCATCTTCTTGTAACATATCATTTAATTTTTTAGTTGTATCTCTTAGTTCAACATAGGATATACTAACAGGAGTATTTGCACTTAATAAACCTCTCATTAAAGTAGGTTGATTAGCTATATTCTTATCAAGAGTTGATATTTCATTATATATTTGTTCAAATGAATTAACCTTTTCTTCTAAAGTATTTACTAAATCGATATCCTCAGGTGCTGCTTCACGAAGTTTCGCTATATTTTCTCTTATCGATGTAAAATTGTACTTTATAGTCTCTTCATAATTGCCAAAGTATCCATTTTTTGTAGATTCTTCTTTAGTAGCATATGGATCCAAAACTAAGAATCCCATATTTTGATGTATTGATATAATATCTTTTTCAATGGCTGAAGCATAGTTTACAGCCTTATAACTATTATTAAAAAATTCTTGACTCTTTTGTCCTATAAAAAACATTCTACTTAATGTATACATATTCGCAAAAACAGATAAACTTAGAAGTATTGCAAATGATACAACAAGCTTTCTAGCTATTTTCATATTTTTAAAGCTTGAAATTTTAAACACTTATCATCCCTCCATATTCAGTCAAAAAACTACATAGTTCTACATCATAATACGTTTATATCTGATATTTCTTTATAGTTTTTATTATCTAGTTTTTCTTTCTATTATAAATGCATTAGTCTGAGGAGGTATACTCATAGTCATAGTATTAGAATGATAACATAATATATAATCAGATTCTTCTAAATCATCAATACTAATTTCATTATATTCACAATCGACTATTAAAGTTTTATCTAAATACATAAGTTTAGTTTGTGAATATACATCAAAATCATTACCAATAATTATAAATTCATCTTCTATACTTATAATTCTTCTACTAATTAGAGAACAATATTTCAAAATAATCACCCTTTTAGTATTTCTTCTAAATTAATAAATATATCTAATTCTAGAACATCTTCCTTTATTAAGATATCATTTAAACTGAATTTTTTAAAATTATCTTTATAAATAATTATATTACCTTTATCTATACTTATATTTAAATTTTTATTACTCGAGAATATATCTTTGCAAAAAGTAGTCAATCCAAAATCTACAATCCAATCAGATATATTTATATCTAAAAATTTTAAGTCTTTTATGTTTAAAATTAAGTTTTTCGCCTCATCTAAACCAATATATAATTTAGCTTTAATAGGTGTTATCATACCATTTAAGTTATATTTAGTAAAAATATCTAAATATCCATCTTTAGTAATTATATTTATTTCAGAAAAATTTTTATTACCTTCTAAAAAATATTCCACACCTTTTACAACAGTTTCTTTTGGAGCCTCTATAAATGCTTTTATTCCTACAGGTTCATTTTCAAGTATAGCACTTTTTATCTCTAAACCATCTATTTTTCTTAATAATTCTAATACTTTATTATATTTATCATCATTATTTTGTTTTATTTCTTGATTGTTATCATTAGGTTTATTTGATATATTATTTATATTTTTTACTCCAAAGTACACAAAAGAAGTAATTATAATCATAATAAATAGCATTACTATTTTTTTCATATAAAACCACCTTTCTTTTTAATATATATTATATACTATTCAAGTACATAATTCCTATTA
>JAGHEK010000092.1 GCA_017889265.1 Romboutsia sp.
CTCCTTGAAATCTAATTTTATTAATTATATCAAAAAAATCATATATATTTTTGCCACAATTTTGCCACAAATATAATTCAATTTTACGAAGATTAAGTTCTAAAAATTATTTATAATATATTCATAAAATGTTTTAAGGAGTTTAAAAAATGAATAAATTAAAAAGCAAAAGATTTATAATACAGTTGATAGTATTAACAATTGTAATAATATCATCTTTTAACCATTACTTATCATCTATAGGAAAAAATATACCGTGGGTTTCGGAATCATTATTTCACTATATTTGTCCTGTATGTGGGGTTACTAGTATATATCAACTTTTTGCATCTCAAACACTTTGGGTTGTAAAACTAAAAAGCACTTTAGGTCTAGTAATTGGTTTAGTAATTATACTTAGTGTTATATTGGGACCTATTATATGTGGATTTATATGCCCTTTTGGTGCTATCCAAGATATAGTAGCAAGACTAGGAAAAAAGATTTTCAAAAATAAATATAATAACTTCATTCCTAAAAGTTTAGATAAAAAGCTTAAGAATGTAAGATATATAACTTTATTATTAACAATAATCTTAACTGCTTCTTCAGGGGTTATGATACTTGAATCTATAAATCCTTATCATGCATTTTTAGGTATATTTAAAAACAATATAAGCAAAATAGGATTTATAATATTACTTATAGTAATTACAACATCATTATTTGTTCAAAGACCTTGGTGTAGATATTTATGTCCATATGGAGCATTGTTAGGTTTATCTAATAAGATAAAACTTTTTAGAATAGTAAGAAATAATAATACTTGTGTGTCTTGTAAAAAATGTAGTAAATCTTGTCCTATGGGAATAGCTGTTCATGAAAAAGAAGAAGTTCGTGATTTAAGTTGTATCTCTTGTCTTGAATGTGTAAACGACAAGGTTTGTCCTATAAAAAATACAATAACTTGTTCTTCTGAAGATTTGATAGATGAATACACAATTGATAAAAATATAATTCGTATAAATGAAACAAAAATAAAACAAAGTAATGAAATAATAGTGTTGGAGGAATTTGAATATGAAAAATAGTAATAATAAATTTATTGCAGGAATAGTATGTGGTTTAGTAGCAGGGTCTATAGGTACTAGCTATATTGGAAATTTTCAATCTCAACAACAAGTATCATACAATCAATCAGCACCTACTGTTCAAGATGAGAACCTTAATGATAGCTTTACTCAAGACGAAAATCTTAATGATACTTTTACTCAAAATGAAAACCCTAATAACAATTTTAATAATGAAAATTATAATAATAACTTCAATAACGAACATTTTAATCGAGAAATGATGGATCGACCTAAAAGAGGACATCATCATCAGGGACAAGGTTCTTTAGAAGCTACCGAAAGTGTAGATGTTGCTTCTGGTAATTATGCTGATGGAACTTATGAAGGTAGTGCAACAGGATATGCTCAAGATATAAAAGTAAACGTTACTGTATCTGGTGGTAAAATATCTAATATAGATATAGTAAGCCATAATGAAACTCCTGGATTTTATGAGAGAGCCTTTGAAATAGTTCCACAAGAAATAATTTCAAAACAAAGCACAGATGTAGATACTGTATCTGGTGCAACATATAGTAGTGTAGGTATTATAAATGCAGTAAATGATGCATTATCTGATGCACAAGCAAATGTCTAATGAGGTAATTTAATATGAGTGATTATATATATCGTGAAGACTTTATTTTCGGTACTAGAGTTTCCCAAAAAATATACAAAGAAAATATTGATTGTGAGTTAATTTTAGATGAATCAACTTCTATTATGAAAGAATTTGAGAATAAACTAAGTTTATTTAAAGAAACTAGTGAAATATCTAAAATAAATGAAAATGCCGGAAATGATTTTGTTTATGTATCAAAGGACACATTTGATATAATAGATAAATCTATATATTTTTCTAAATTAACACAAGGGTTATTGGATATAACAATAGCCCCTTTAGTTAAAGCTTGGGGAATAAATACTTACAATCCAAGATTTATAGAAAAAGAAAATATAGATAAAATTCTCCCTCTTATAAATTATAATGATATTATTTTAGATGAAAAAAATCTAGGAGTTAGGTTGGCAAAGAAAAATCAAAAAATAGATCTAGGTGGTATTGCTAAAGGATATATAGCCGATTATATAATAGATTTTTATAAAAAAAATAATGTAAAATCTGCTATATTAAATATTGGTGGTAATATAAAAGTTCTTGGTAGGAAAGATAATAAAAATAAATGGAATGTAGGAATATATGAACCTATAAAGCATAGTACTACTGCTATTTGTTCAGTAAATGTATCTGATATGTCTGTTGTAACTTCTGGTATATACGAAAGAGCATTTATTCAAAATGATAAGTTATATCACCATATTTTAAATCCTAACACTGGATACCCTGCAGTTACTGATATAAAAAGTATTACAATCATAAATGAAAGCTCTCTTATTTGTGATGCTCTTTCTACACCACTTCTTATTATGGGAGTAAATAAAGCCTCAGAATTTATGAAAAATAATAATATAAATGGAATTATAATAGATGATAAGAATAATATAATATTAACTAAAAACTTAATAAAAGACTTTACTCTGTTCGAAAATTATAAAGTACTTTGTTTTTAAAAATAGTGAGATATTAATACCTCACTATTTTTAATTATATGTCTAAATAAAACAAACCATCATTAGTACAGTAGAAATATAACCTAGATCTTCCTTGTTTTTTAAGTCTAACTCCTAGATTCCATTCAGGATACTGCTTTATTATACTAACTCTATCGCCTTTAACATCTGCTAAGAAAGAAATATAATGTTCTTTTTTCATATCGTGTTTAGAAGTTATAAATATCTCATCTTCTACTTTTTCTATGTCTAAAATATGTTTATCATCTGATTTTTTTGCCTTAAGTTCATCTAGTTTTTTACCACAACAAGAAATATTAGCTTCTCCAGTTGATGTAATTAAATTATTACAAGTTTTACATACATAAAATTTTATTTTTCTCATATTTCCTCCTACGATATTATTTAAATTTATTTTTCCTTCTAAAATTCTATCAACATTTACATCTAATATATTGGATAACTCTAAAAGCAAAGAAATGTCAGGACAACCTTGACCTCTTTCCCATTTACTAATAGTTTTATCACTTATATTCATCAAATCTGCTAATTGTTTTTGTGTCATATTTTTTTCTTTTCGTAATGTATATATTAGTTCTCCAATTTTTTTACAATCCAAAAATATCACCTCTTTATAACTTTAATTCATTTAATAATTTAATACAATAAACGATTCGTAGAGTATAAAAAAGAGTGCAGAATTAATCTACACTCTCTATTTCTTTTTCTTATTCGCTTGTTCTATATTAATTTTATTTCCTTTTATTTTGATGTTTTTCATTTTTTCTAAAACTTTTTTAGCATTTTGTTTAGGAACTTCAACGAAAGTATACTTATCATATATATCTATCGTACCTATAACTTTACCTGGTATACCAACCTCACCTGCTATTGCTCCTAAAATATCTTTTGCTTGAATTCTTTGCTTTCTACCAACGTTTATAAATAATCTAACCATTCCTTCTCTTGTAGCATTACCTTTAGAATTATTTCTTCTAGAAGGTTCTTCAATTATTTCTTCTTTCTTTTCATCTCCTAAAGATAATTTTAAAAGTGCTGCCGCTATATCAACTACACCATACTCTATATCACTTTCTTCTAAAAATCTTTCTATCCACTGAAGTTGTTTTGTTAAATTTCCTTCTTTCATAGTGTTTTCTATTTCTTCAAAGAACGCTTTAACCTTCTTTTCTTCAACGTCTGCAACTGAAGGTATGTCATGTTTTACAAGTTTAGTTTTAGTATATCTTTCTATATCTCTCATTTTTCTCATTTCTTTACCAAATACAAATGAGAATGATATACCTTCTCTACCTGCTCTACCAGTTCTACCGATTCTATGAACATAGTATTCTTCATCTTGAGGTAAATCATAGTTAAATACTGCCTCTACATCATCAACATCTATTCCACGAGCTGCAACATCAGTAGCTACTAATATATCTATAGTTCCGTTTCTAAACTTATCCATAACTATATCTCTTTGAGTTTGTTTTAAATCTCCATGAAGTGCATCTGCAAAATATCCTCTAGCTTGAAGTTCGCTTACTAATTCATCTGCACCTTTTTTAGTATTAGTAAATACTACTGATAATTTTGGATTATAAACATCTATTAATCTAGAAAGTACTTCTAATTTATTTATAGCTCTAGTTTCTATGTAATATTGTTTTATATTAGGAACTGTAAGTTCTTTTCTAACTACTTTTATATGTTCTGGGTCTTTTTGGTATTTCTTAGTTAAATCAAGTATGCCCTTTGGCATAGTTGCAGAGAAAAATGTAGTTTGTCTATCTTCTGGAGTTTTTGAAAGTATAGTTTCTATATCTTCTCTAAATCCCATATCTAGCATTTCATCTGCTTCATCAAGGATTATCATTTTAACATCGTTCATCTTTAAGGTTTTTCTATTTATATGATCAATAACACGCCCCGGAGTTCCTATTACTATCTGAACTCCACCTTTTAAAGACTTTATCTGTCTATCTATTGGTTGACCACCGTATATAGGTAAAGCTTTTATTCCATGTAAGTATTTTCCTATTTTTCTTATCTCAGTTGAAACCTGTATAGCAAGTTCTCTAGTTGGACAAAGAACTACTGCTTGTAAATTCTTATTTGATGGGTCTATCATCTCAAGTATAGGTATACTAAATGCTGCTGTTTTTCCCGTTCCTGTTTGTGCTTGACCTATAATATCTTTACCAGATAAAATTACTGGTATTGATTGTGCTTGTATTGGAGATGGTTCTTCGAATCCCATTTCTATTACTGCTTTTTTTATTTCGTTACTTATGGGTAAATCTTCAAATTTAATTTTATCCATTTTATACTTCCTTTCCGCTAACAATTTATCTTAACTTTTCCATTATATATTTATTTTAAATATTATGCAATTATTATTTTCACCCTTATAAATATACACTATTCAGTTATAACGGACGGTTTTTTAATTATTTTATAAATACATAAAGTATAAAACACTTATGTATATAAAATAAACTAAAACCATTAAAGCACCTTGTATTTTATAAAGTTTATTATTTTTTATAGTAGGAATTATAAGAATAAGTAAAAGTAATACCATAAATGGAAAATCTATATTCATGCTTTGAGATAAAACTGGTATATCATTAAAAACAGAAGATATTCCTATTACAGAAACTATATTTAAAATATTTGCTCCTAAAATATTACCAACACATATGGCGTGACATCTCTTTTTTACAGCAGTAAGCGAAGATACAAGCTCTGGAAGTGAAGTTCCAAGTGCTATTACAGTTAAACTAATAACCCCTTGTGGTATACCTAAAAAAGTAGCTATGATTACTCCATTATCTACTAAAATTCTAGAACCTAATATCATCATAAAAAGACCTATCACAAAAAAAACTATCGTTTTAGATAAAGAAAAAGAAACGTCATTTGATGTATTTTTCGGCATATTAGAAACACTCTTATAATTAGAATACATATAAAATACCAATAATCCTAAAAGTACTAAACTATCAATTCCAGATATTTTATTATCTGAACCTAAAAATATAAGTATCCAAACTGCATTTAAAAGAAGTATCGACTTTGAAAAAAACATTTTTTTATCTACTTTAAAAGGACTAATAAAAGCCACTAATCCTAATACTAACCCTGTATTGCAAATTATAGAGCCTACTGCATTTCCAAGACTCATAGTAGTATGTCCTTTAAATGCTGCTAAAGTTGATACTGTAAGTTCTGGAAGTGTTGTTGCAAAACTAACTATCGTAGCTCCTAAAATAAGTTCCGAAATATTTAATTTTTTACCTATATTGACTGTACAGTTTATAAAAATATCTGCACCTTTACTTATAAGGATAAATCCTAAAATAAAAAATATTATATTTAAAAACATAATCTTTCCCCCTAAAAATAATAAAGATACAATATAAGTATTCAAACTAAAATTATTTATTCAAAATTAAATATAATTTAACTGATTAAAATCATAAAAATATTTTCATAAAAGTTGTATACAAAATACTCTTTTTATAATATTATGATATTGGATACAAAATTTTTAAGTCTAAATACTTGGAGGAATTTAAAATGAGTAATGCATGGAAAGGATTTAAAGAAGGTAGATGGACTAAGGAAATAGATGTTAGAGGATTTATTCAAGCTAACTACACTCCATATGAAGGAGATGCTTCTTTCTTAGCTGGTGCTACTGACAGAACTACTAAACTTTGGGATGAAGTTATGGTTCTATTCAAAAAAGAGAGAGAAAATGGTGGTACATTAGACGTAGATACTGAAACTATATCTATGATAGATGCTTACAAACCTGGATATATAAATAAAGATTTAGAAACAATAGTTGGTCTTCAAACTGATGCTCCACTTAAAAGAGCTGTTATGCCTTTTGGTGGTATAAGAATGGCTGAAACCGCTTGTGAATCTTACGGTTTCAAATGTGATGAAAAAATAAGTGAAATATTCACTAAATACAGAAAAACTCATAACCAAGGAGTTTTCGATGCATATACTGCTGAAATGAGAGCTGCTAGAAAATCAGGAGTTATAACTGGTCTTCCAGATGCTTACGGTAGAGGAAGAATAATAGGAGATTACAGAAGAGTTGCTCTTTACGGTGTTGATAGATTAATAGAAGATAAAATGGATCAAAAAAATTCTCTAGAAGTTTCTTGTATGGATGAAAATACTATAAGACTTAGAGAAGAAATATCTGACCAAATAAAAGCTCTTGAGGCTTTAAAGAGAATGGCTGAGAGTTATGGATTTGATATATCAAAACCTGCTACTAACTCAAAGGAAGCTGTTCAATGGTTATACTTTGCATACTTAGCTGCAATAAAAGACCAAAACGGTGCTGCAATGAGTATAGGTAGAACTTCTACATTCCTTGATATATATTTTGAAAGAGATTTAAAAAACGGAGATATAACAGAAGAAGAAGTTCAAGAATTAATGGACCACTTCGTTATGAAATTAAGACTTGTTAAATTCTTAAGAACTCCAGATTACAACGAATTATTCTCAGGAGATCCAACTTGGGTAACAGAATCAATAGCTGGTATGGGGCTTGATGGTAGAACATTAACTACTAAAAACTCATTCAGAGTTTTAAATACATTATATACTTTAGGACCTTCTCCAGAACCAAACTTAACAGTTTTATGGTCAACAAGACTTCCTAAAGGATTTAAAGATTTCTGTTCAAAAGTTTCAATAGATACAAGTTCTGTTCAATATGAAAACGACGATTTAATGAGTCCATATTGGGGAGATGATTATGGTATAGCTTGTTGTGTATCTGCAATGAGAATAGGAAAGCAAATGCAATTCTTTGGAGCTAGAGTTAACTTAGCTAAGACTTTACTTTACGCTATAAATGGTGGGGTTGATGAAAAATCAGGTGCTCAAGTTGGACCAAGATTTGAACCAATAACTTCAGAATACTTAGATTACGATGAAGTTATGAGAAAATTTGAACCATTTACTGATTGGTTAGCTAACCTTTATGTAAATACATTAAACGTAATCCACTATATGCATGATAAGTATTCTTATGAAGCATTAGAAATGGCTTTACATGATAGAGATGTATTTAGAACAATGGCTTGTGGTATAGCAGGACTTTCAGTTTGTGCAGACTCTTTATCTGCTATAAAACATGCTAAAGTTAAAACTATAAGAAATGAAGCTGGTATAGCAGTTGACTTTGAAATAGAAGGAGATTATCCAAAATACGGAAATAACGATGATAGAGCTGATGATATAGCAGTATACTTAGTTGAAAGCTTTATGAATAAAGTTAGAAAGAATAAGACTTACAGAGATGCTTATCATACTCAATCAGTTCTTACAATAACTTCTAACGTTGTTTACGGTAAGAAAACTGGTAACACTCCAGATGGAAGAAGAGCTGGTGAACCATTTGCTCCAGGAGCAAACCCAATGCATGGAAGAGATAATAGTGGTGCTTTAGCTTCTTTAGCTTCAGTTGCTAAACTTCCATACGAACATTCACAAGATGGTATATCTAATACTTTCTCAATAGTTCCAGGTGCTTTAGGTAAGAATATGGAGGAAAGAATAAACAACTTAACTGCTATGATGGATGGATACTTCGGAGACGGAGCTCATCACTTAAACGTTAACGTATTTGATAGAGCTACTTTAGAAGATGCTATGGAACATCCAGAACAATATCCTCAATTAACTATAAGAGTTTCAGGATATGCAGTTAACTTTATAAAATTAACTAA
>JAGHEK010000093.1 GCA_017889265.1 Romboutsia sp.
GTCCAAACTGTGGAGCATTCCACGATAGAGATATAAATGCAAGTATAAATCTACTAAACTTAGCTATGTAGATAGTAATCATAAGGGCTAGGAACTAGCCTATTAGCTTGGGTAAACTTGTACCAACAGGTATATTGACCAAGAAGCCACCACTTCAAACGTTACCGTAGGTAGTTAAGTGGGTGGTAGTTCACTGATACAAAATATATTAAAATTAGTAAAATTAGACGCCAAAACTATATCGTTTGCAAAAAAAGAAGATAGTTTAAATCAAACAATAAAGGAAGTATTAAATTCGTTCGAAGAATTTGCTAAAACGAAAAATATAAACTTAAAGCTTAACGATTGTGAAAATATAGTTTTATTTCAAGATAGATTTTGGTTAAAAGAGGCTTTCGGTAATATTATTAAAAATTGTATAGAACATACAGATGAATGTGGAAGTGTAGAAGTTTTTGTAAAGAAAACTCCAGTACTTTATAAAGTTATAATTAAAGATACGGGGGTTGGAATAGAACAAAGCGATATACCAAACATATTTAATAGATTTTATAAAAGTGGTGTATCAAATAAAAAAGATTCTGTGGGTATAGGATTATCTATATCTAAATCTATAATTGAATCACATAATGGGTATATTGATGTAGTAAGTGAAAAAGGCGTAGGAACTAACTTTATAATAACGTTTATGAAATAAAAATATCTTGATTTTTAGATTAAAAGTTTAAAAATCAAGGTATTTTTCTATTTAAGATATAATTATAAAAAGTATTGTAAAAAAATACTCTAACAATTATTATTATAAGAATAATATAAGTCTAAGAGGTGAATTTTTGTGGAAGATTTAAGAGAGATTGTTTATAATCATAGAAAATATTTAAATACGATAGCAGAAGTAGGACTTCAAGAGTTCAAAACTTCAAAATACATAAGAGAAAAACTAGAAAGAATAGGGCTTGAATACGAAGAATTTATAAAAACGGCGACGGTTGGGATTATAAAAGGAAAAAATCCTAAAAAGACAATTGCATTTAGAGCAGATATAGATGGACTTCAAACCGAAGAAGGAGTAAAACATCTTTGTGGGCACGATGCACATATAAGTATACTTTTGGGATTTGTAGAGTTTTTAGCAAAAAACAAAGAAAAAATAAATGATAATATAGTTTTCATATTTCAACCTGCAGAAGAAGGACCTGGAGGTGCTAGACTTTTAGTTGAAGAAGGCGTACTTAAAAAATATAACGTAGATGAAATTTATGGACTTCATATATATCCAGAAATAGAAAGTGGATATATAGGAACAAGACCAGAATATTTTATGGCTCAAGTAGGAGATTTTGAGATAAATATAACTGGGAAAAGTGGTCACGGAGCAATGCCACAAAACGGTATAGATGCTATAATTATTGCGTCGAATTTAATAAATACTTTACAAACGATAGTATCAAGAAACGTAAAGCCTGTAGATACTGCAGTTTTAAGTATTGGTACTATAAATGGTGGAAGTAGAAGAAATATAATAGCAGAAAATGTTAAACTAGGAGGTACTATTAGAACTTTTAAACCAGAAATTTATGAAAAGATGAAAAATAGAGTAAGAGAAATTTGTAAAGGTCTTGAGGTTATGTATAACTGTAAAATAGATGTTAAAATAAGTGATGATTATCCTGCAGTTAACAACGATAAAGAATTGTATAATGAGTTTGTTTGTGCTTTAGGAAAAGATAAGGTTATAGAATTAGAGCCTCTTATGATTTCTGAGGATTTTTCATACTATCAAAAAGAAGTAAAAGGGCTTTTCTTTATGATTGGTTCTAGAAATATAGAAAAAGGGTTTACTAATGGACTCCATAATTTTAACTTTAACTTTGATGAAGGAGTTTTATTTGAAGCTATAAAAATGTATTATAAACTATTAGTTTATAAAAACTCTATGGATAAAATATCCGAATAAGTTAAAAAGAAAGGGAAATTCAAATGAAGAAAATTGTATCTATGATGTCAGCAATCACACTTAGTATATTTACACTTACAGGGTGTTCATCAGAAAACACTCAAACTGAAAATACTCAAACTAACGATGATAAAATAAAAGTTATATCTACGGTTTTTCCAGGGTATGATTTTACTAAAGAAATAGGAAAAGATTTAGTAGATGCATCAATTCTAATACCTCCTGGAGCAGAAAGTCATTCATATGAGCCTTCTCCACAAGATATAATAGATATTCAAAATGCAGATTTATTTATATATACAGGTGGGGAATCTGATGAATGGATAGATGAAATATTAGAGTCTATGGACAAACCTGTAAAGACATTAAAAATGGTAGACTGTGTTGAGTTATTAGAAAATGAAGAACATACTCACGAAGATGAGCATAGTCACGATGAAGAACACACTGATGAACATAGTGAAGAAAACCATAGCGAGGAAGAACATACAGAAGAAGAACACGAGCATAGCGAATATGATGAACACGTATGGACATCACCAAAAAATGCTATAAAAATAAGTGAAAAAATAGAAGAAGCTTTAAGTGATATAGATGAGGAAAATTCAAGCACTTATCAAAAAAATCTTGATGAATATATCTTAGAATTAGAAAAATTAGATAACGAATTTACTGAGTTTTTTAAAACTGTTGATAATAAAACTTTAATATTTGGCGACAGATTTCCATTTAGATATTTTGCTAACGAATACGGTTTAGATTATCACGCAGCATATATGGGTTGTAGCACAGACGTTGAACCGAGTGCCTCTACGATAGCAGAATTAATAGATATCGTAAATGATGAAAAAATAGGAACTATATTTTATATAGAATTTTCTAATCACAAAGTAGCAGATAGTATAGCAGAATCTACTGGAGCAAACACTAAAATGTTACATAGTTGTCACAACGTCTCAAAAGATGAGTTAAATAATAATGCTACTTATATATCTCTTATGAAAAATAATCTAGAAACTCTAAAGGAGGCAATGAAGTAGATGTTAATTAAATGTAAGGATTTAGATATTTCATATGAAAATAAAAATGTAATATCTAATCTTTCCTTCGAAGTAAATGAAGGAGATTATCTTTGTATAGTTGGGGAAAATGGTTCTGGTAAGAGTTCATTAGTTAAAGCTATTTTATCCTTAAGTAATAATTTTAAAGGTGAAATATCTTTTGGAGATAGCTTAAAACAAAATGAAATAGGATATTTGCCACAACAAAATAACTTACAAAATGATTTTCCTGCAAGTGTTTGGGAAGTAGTTTTGTCAGGAAATTTGAATAATAAAAAATTTAGTCCTTTTTATTCAAAAGAAGATAAAAAAGTGGCTACTGAAAATATGGAAAAATTAAATATACTGGATTTAAAAAAATCATCTTTTAATAGATTATCAGGTGGTCAAAAACAAAGAGTTTTACTTGCGAGAGCATTGTGTGCAACTAAAAAACTTATCCTTTTAGATGAGCCTGTAACGGGACTTGACCCTAAAGTCACTAATGATTTTTATGAAACTATCCACAAGTTAAATAAGGAAGGTATAACTGTAATTATGGTATCTCACGATATAAATAGTTCGTTAAAATATGCATCTAAAATTCTTCATTTAGGTTCTAAATCTACGTTTTTTGGAAGTGTTTCTGATTATAAAAATAGTAAAGAATGTAAGAATTTTTTAGGAGGTGAGTAAAGTGATAGATATTATTCAACAGATGTTATCTTACCCCTTTATAGTAAGGTCTATAATAGTAGGAGTTTTAGTATCATTATGTGCATCTCTTTTGGGAGTAAGTCTTGTTCTAAAAAGATATTCTATGATAGGAGACGGTCTTTCTCACGTCGGATTTGGAGCGCTTGCAATAGCATCTGCATTTAATTTAGCACCACTAGCAGTTTCTATACCGGTAGTAGTTTTAGCGGCATTTTTATTACTTAGACTTAGTGAAAATCATAGTTTAAAAGGAGATGCATCTATCGCATTAGTTTCCACTAGTTCTTTGGCAATAGGGGTAGTAGCAGTATCTTTAACTACTGGTATGAATATAGACATATGTAATTATATGTTTGGAAGTATACTTGCTATGAGTAAAGGAGATGTTTACTTAAGTATAGCATTATCAATAGTAGTTTTAGTTTTATACGTAGTATTTTATAATAGAATATTCGCCATAACTTTTGATGAAAATTTTGCAAAGGCAACAGGAGTTAAAGCTAACTTTTATAATATGTTGTTAGCACTTCTTACTGCAATAACAATAGTAGTAGGAATGAGACTTATGGGTGCGTTATTAATATCAAGTTTAATAATTTTTCCTGCACTTACTTCTATGAGAGTATTTAGAGATTTCAAAAGCGTGGTAATTTCTTCATCTATACTTTCTGTAATTTGCTTTATCATAGGTATAACAGTATCATATATTTCTAATACACCTACTGGTGCTAGTATAGTAGTCGTAAATATAATTATGTTTATAATATTCACTATAGTAGGAAAAGTTAGGAGATATTAAAATGAAAAAAATAAAGTTTACTTTATTAGCATTAATGATAGTATTCTTGGTTGGATGTAGTAATAATACTTCTGTGGAAGAAATTGATTCTAATTCAGATACTATTGTCATTTCTGAAGATATGTACGTTACTTGGATAAATGAAATATATGTAAATTATCAAGATTATATAGGAAAAAAGATAAAACTTGAAGGTATGTACACTAATTACTACTCTATGCAAGATGATGAAACTTACAATATGGTTTATAGAGTAGGTCCTGGATGCTGTGGAAATGACGGTAATATGGCTGGGTTTAAATTTGAATTTGCTGGAGAACTTCCTAAAGAAAATGATTGGATAGAAGTGGAAGGTGTATTAGACACTTATGAAGCTTATGGAATAAACAATCTTATTTTAAAAGATGCAAAAGTTAAAGTTAAAGAAGAAAGAGGAATTGAGACTGTAGGTTAATAAATGTTTTAGAGGTATGAGCTTAGACTTATGCCTTTTTGTTTGTATAAAAATACTAATGTGATATAATTAATTAAGAAATTATATCATTTTATTTGGAGGGATTTTTTTGGATAAAAAAATTTTTCTAAAGACTTCTTTAATAGCAATTTTATTTCCTATAATGTGTTTAGTTTCCTTAAATACGGTTAAATCATTTACTGAGGAATATAAACAACGTATAAAAGTAAATGAAATTAAAGAAATAACTAGAGAAGTTGAATTATCAAACGATGAAGTTTTAGAAAAAATACTTGAAAATGCAAAATACAAGGAAAGTGCATACAAAATTCTAGAAAAGAAAGAATTATACCCAAGAGAGCTTTTGGAACTTGCATCTAAAAATCAAGAAGCGATAGATTTTGTGGCAGATTACCTAAATAGTAAAGAAGACACTGTTGAAACTAGTGTTGTCAAAGGATATAAAGAAGGAGAAATTCCTCTATTTTTGCAATGGGATAAAAAATGGGGATACGATAAATATGGTTCTAATTATATAGCATTAAATGGTTGTGGACCTACATCATTAGCTATGGTGATAGTAGGACTTACAGGAAATACAGAGATAAATCCAAAGGTAATAGCAGATTATAGCTATGAAAATGGTTATCTAGTAGAAGGGGTAGGCTCTAAATGGTCATTAATGAGTGAAGGGGCTAAAGAATTTGGAGTAAAAAGCAATCAAATTCCTATAAAAGAAGAAACTATAATTAAAGCATTAAAAGAGGGTCAACCTATTATAGCTACTATGAAACCAGGGGATTTTACTGATACAGGTCATTATATAGTTTTAACGGGTATAGATGAAAATAATAAAATAACTGTAAATGACCCAAATAGCATAATAAAAAGCAATAAAACTTGGGATGTACAAGTGTTTTTAGAGCAAGCTAAAAATCTTTGGGCTTTTGAATGTATTTAAAATAGAAAGGTATATAATCTATGAAATATTATGCAGTAAAAAATGGTAGAAAAGTAGGTATATTTACAACTTGGGAGGAATGTAAGGCACAAGTTAATGGATATAGTGATGCTAAATATAAATCCTTTAAAACTCGTGAAGAAGCACTAGAGTTTTTAAAAGGCGATGAAAAGAAGGAAGTAACTAAAAAAGATACGGTTATAGCATACGTTGACGGAAGTTATTGTAATGAAAAAAAGATATATTCTTACGGGTGTATAATAGTTTTAGATGATAAAA
>JAGHEK010000094.1 GCA_017889265.1 Romboutsia sp.
GCTTCTCCTAATTTCATTATAGAACCTTTTCCAAAATCCTTTTCAATCTTGCCCATTACTGCATTTAAGGCACTTAATTTTTCTTTATCTATACTCATAAAATACTTCCTTTCTATACAAATATTAGATTTATAAATTATACATTATATGCTTTTTTTAGTCAATATTTCAGAAACTGCCTTCACTTTTATTTATAAACAATAATATATATTCTTATACAAAAAAGTCCTCAATATAAATTAAGGACTTTTATTTACTATTTATAAATAAATCTTTGTTTTTATATAAATACTCATATCCTGAGTATAAAGTTAAAATAGTAGCTATTAATATAGAAATATTTCCTATATTTAAAATAACACTATTATTATAGTTAGCACCAAATAATATAAAAGTTATAGCAACCATTTGACTTATAGTTTTTAATTTACCACCACCACTTGCAGCAATTACTTTACCGTCTGCTGCTGCAATAGCTCTTAAAATACTTACAGTTAATTCTCTTGCTACTATTATTATTACCATCCAACTAGCAACTAAATTATTTTCTGTCATAGTTATAAGCGCAGATATTACTAATAATTTATCTGCTAGTGGGTCCATAAATTTACCGAAATCAGTTATTAAATTATATTTTCTAGCTATATATCCATCTAATGCATCAGTTAAAGATGCCACTAAAAATATAATGCAAGAAATCAAAAACTTATTTTCAATATCAATTAACATAACTATTACTAGTACTGGTATTAAAAACATTCTAAACAAAGTCAATTTATTTGGTAAATTCATATAATCTCTCCCATTAAATCATATTCTAAAGCATCGTATATCTTAACATCTACGAAACTTCCAATTAAAATTTCTTCTTCCGATTTTATATAAACTATATTATCAATTTCTTGAGCATCTTCCATAGTTCTACCTAAATAAGTATCTTCATCTATTTTTTCTTCTACTAAAACTTCATAAACATTACCTATTTTTTTCTCATTTAATTCTCTTGATATTTCTTGTTGGACAAGCATTAATCTTTCTCTTCTTTGAGATTTTATCTCATCATCAACGTGATTAGGTAATTTATATGCAGGAGTTCCTTCTTCGTTTGAATATTCAAAAGCACCTAATCTATCGAATTTTACTTGTTTTATAAATTCAACTAATTCTTCAAAATCTTCATCAGTTTCTCCAGGGAAACCTACTATTGTAGTAGTTCTTATAGTAACATTTTTTATTTTTTCTCTTATTAAAGAAACTTTTCTTAATATATCTTCTTTAGTAGTTTTTCTATTCATCAGCTTAAGTATTTTATTACTAGCATGTTGTATAGGCATATCAAAATAATTACATATATTATCATTTTTTGCTATAACATCTATTAATTCTTCAGATATAGTTTCTGGGTAAGAATACATAACTCTTATCCATTTTAAACCATCTATTTGAGCTAATTTCTCTAAAAGAGTAGGTAGCATCTCTTTATTATATAAATCAAATCCATATTTTGTAGTATCTTGTGCTATAACCACAATTTCTTTAGCTCCATTTTTTACCAAGGTATTAGCTTCATCTAATATATCTTCTATTTTTCTACTTCTATACTTTCCTCTTAGTTTAGGTATTATACAATATGTACAAAGATTATCACAACCTTCACCTATTTTTAGATATGCCATATAACTAGGTGTAGAAACGTATCTCGGTAAATTTTCATTAAAAGTAAAATCTATATTTTCTAAACTAATTATATGCTTTTCTTTTTGTATATTTGCTACTATTTCATCTATATTTTGATAACTTCCTGTTCCAACTATTGCATCTATTTCTGGTATTTCTTGTTTTAATTCTTCTGAGTATCTTTGTGCTAAACATCCTGTAACTACAAGAATTTTAAGATTTGCAGTTTCTTTTAACTGAGCTATCTCAAGTATAGCTTGTATAGATTCATTTTTTGCTGATTCTATAAATCCACAAGTGTTAACTAAAATTATATCAGCCTCACAAAAATCTTCAACTAACTGATATCCTTTTTTATTTAAAATACCCATCATTATTTCGGCATCTACTAAATTTTTAGAACATCCTAATGATTCTAATGCTATTTTTAACATATTTTGTCTCCTTTTAATTTTTTGTGAATTTCCAATACTTTGTTTATACCTTCTTTCTGATTATCAAAATTTATAACCTCATTGTAAACATACTTATTTACTGAGTGCATATAAAGTGGATCATAATATTCTAATAAATATTTTTCAACTAATATTTCATACTCATTGTCTTCCAATAAAAGTATATACTCGTCTACTTTTTCATTTCCTAATCTTTTTCTAAATTTATTTATACATTCTTTTAATTTTTCTTTATTTTCCTTATTAGTTATATAATCATTACAAAGCCTTGAAACTCTATTTTCTATACTGCTCTCAATTAGTAAATGATACTTAGAATTTATTATATTATCATATATTTTATTAGGTATTGATACCGTTCCAATTCTTTTACTTTCACTTTCTATTAAAATATAATCGCTTTTTGAGAAAAATAATTTTTCAAATATTTCACTTTCAAATCTTTTCTGACTAGGTGGTTTTTCATCAAATCCTATAAATCCAAACGTTGAACCACTATTTTTTGCTATACCTTCAAGGTCTATACCGTCAACATCTAAAGTGGTTAATTCATTTATTAAATCAGTTTTTCCAACGCCAGTCAAACCATGAATAACTATAAAATGTTTAGTATCCATTATATTTTCTAAGTAGTTCAAAACATAATTTCTATAAGATTTATAACCACCTTCTAATTTATAAACTTTTATACCCACAGAAGATAGTAAATTTATAACAGAACCACTTCTCATTCCACCCCTAGCACAATATATTACTATACTATCATACTTTTTGGATAATTCTAAAACATTAGTATATATATCTTTTAATTTATACGATACATAATCAAATCCTTTTTTTATAGCTTCTTCTTTTCCTTTAGTTTTATATATAGTTCCTACATCACTATGTTCTTCATCATAAAATAAAGGAATGTTTATAGCATTTAGTATGTGGTCTTCTTTATATTCTTTCTGAGTTCTAACATCTATAAATATAGAATTTTCTAAATTCAAGGCTTCTTCAATTTTTATTTCCTTCAATTTAATTATCTCCTTCTAAATCTTCTTTAGTTATAAGCACTTTTCTAGGTTTACTTCCTTCACTCTTTCCTACTATACCTCTTTCCTCCATTATATCAATAAGTCTAGCAGCTCTGTTAAACCCTATTTTAAACTTTCTTTGTAACATAGAAGATGATGCTTGCTTAGATTCTACAACGAAATTTATAGCTTCTTGTAAAAATTCATCGTCATCACTTTCTTTTATTATTTCTTTTGAAACTTTTTCTACTATATCATTTTCATAAACTACTTCTTCAACTTGAGATTTAACATACTCTACAACTTTTTCAGATTCTTCCTCCGATATAAATGCACCTTGTATTCTAAGAGGCTTATTAGCACCAAGTGGATAAAATAACATATCACCTTTTCCAAGTAATTTTTCTGCACCTGCCATATCAAGTATAGTTCTTGAATCCGTTTGAGATGATACTGCAAAAGCAATCCTTGAAGGAATATTAGCTTTTATAACTCCAGTGATAACATCTACTGAAGGTCTTTGAGTAGCTACTATTAAGTGCATTCCTGCGGCTCTTGCCATCTGGGCAAGTCTACATATATAGTCTTCTACATCATTTGCACTAATCATCATCAAATCTGCAAGCTCATCTATTATAATAACTATTTTAGGTAATTTTTCTTCGTGTTTTAAATTATAACTATTTATATCTTTAACACCAGATTCTGCAAACATTTTATATCTTTTATTCATTTCATTAACTGCCCAGTTAAGTGCATTAGCAGCTTTTTTAGGTTCTGTTACTACCGGTATTAAAAGATGAGGTATGCCATTATAACTTGCAAGTTCAACTACTTTTGGATCTATTAATATAAGTTTTACTTCATCAGGTTTTGATTTATAAATTATCGAATTTATTAGAGTATTTATACAAACACTTTTACCTGAACCAGTAGAACCTGCTATAAGTAAATGAGGCATTTTAGATATATCTGCAACTACTACATTTCCTGCTATATCTTTTCCAAGAGCCATAGGAACTGAAGATTTGAAATTTTTAAATTCATCACTTTCTAAAACTTCTCTAAATCCAACCATCAGTATATTTTCATTAGGAACTTCTATACCTATTGCGCTTTTACCTGGAATAGGCGCTTCCATTCTTATACTTTTTGCAGCCAAACTAAGAGCTATGTCATCAGTTAAATTAACTATCTTACTTACCTTTACTCCCGGACTTGGATTTATTTCATATCTTGTTATTGCAGGACCAACAGTAACTTGGCTTACCTTTGCATCTACCCCAAAATCCTTTAAAGTTTTTTCAAGTAAATTAGCATTTTCCAAAACCTTTTTTTTACTATTATCTTTATTTTTACTATCTGTTTTGTTTAATAAATTAACATTTGGCAACTTATAATCTTTATAAATTTTATTTAATTTCGTGTTTAAAGTAGTATTTTCTTCTTTATAAGTTTTAGAAGTTTTTATAGGTTGTTCTTTTACATCTTCATATATATCACTATCTTCTTTATTTATAGATTTCAAAGAAGAACTATCATATAAATCAGTTTGCGTTCCTTCTAATATTTCTAAATAATCATCTTCAGCTTTATTAAAACCTACTATTTTTATGGTATTATTTTCATAATCTTCTTCATACTCTTTTTTTACTTCTTCTTTTTTCTTTTTTTGCTTCTTTTTTTTACCTACTAAAGTATTTTCATCAACTTCTTCAGTAAACATATCCATAGCATTATATTTTATATTTTTAAA
This sequence comes from Romboutsia sp., assembly GCA_017889265.1. Taxonomy (GTDB): domain Bacteria; phylum Bacillota; class Clostridia; order Peptostreptococcales; family Peptostreptococcaceae; genus JAGHEK01. Next base: position 4,911 of record JAGHEK010000094.1, read on the forward strand.
TAAATCTTTTGCAGTTAAATTCTCTTTTTTAGCTTTTTTAAATTTAGATTTAACATCTAAAGCTTTATCTTTTATGGATATATTAAAAAATTTTATACCAAGTATAATTAAAATACCTATACTTACTAAATAAGCTCCAGAAATACCTAAAAGTTCTCTAGAATAATATGCTATAACAGTAGCTATAAATCCAGGTCCTTCTCCTTCTATCCCCATATTAATTACACCTTTTAGCATATTTGGATCAAATGGACTATCTACTGGTAAATCATCTTTATTTATAAGCCCATAAAATAAAAACATATAAAAAATTGCTATGTAATGTCCTTTTGTGCTTTTAAATTTATAAATAAATTCATCAGAATCAAAAAATTCCAAAATTCCAACTGCTATAATTGCTATAGGTATTATAAATGAAAGTCCTCCAAAAAGACCTTTAAATATTGATTGTAGTATATTTCCTACTATCCCCATAGAATTAGAATTCAAACTATATAACAAAAATATTCCGCCAAGTATAGTTACCAGACTATACTGTTCTTCAGTTTCTATTTTTTTCGTTTTTTTCGATTTCTTTTTGGCCAAAAACTTCACCTCTTTTTTAGTTAATAACAAAAAGTGTTAACGATTTACATTAACACTTTTTAATATTAATTATAACATATATTTTAATTAAATGCTTATTAATTTTTATTTATCAATTCTTTTAATTTAGATAAAGCCTCCTTAAGACCACCAACTTCATTTATAATTCCATTATCAACTGCCTCTTTTCCTATTAAAACACTTCCTACATCGCTTACAAGCTCATCTTTTGAGTGCATTAATTTTTCTAATTTATCTTTTTCTATACTTGAAGTTCTAACTATAAAACTAGTTATTCTCTCTTGCATTTTCTTAAAATATTCAAAAGTTTCATTTATACCTATTACTAATCCATTAGTTCTAATAGGATGAACAAGCATAGTCGCAGTCGGTGCTATAAATGAATAGTCTCCAGATGTAGCAAGTGGAACCCCTATACTATGGCTACCTCCCAGAACTAATGTAACTACCTTTTTAGATATACTATTTATTAATTCTGCAATAGCAAGACCTGCCTCAACATCTCCACCAACAGTATTTAATATTATTAAAACACCTTTTATATTATCATTTTCTTCAACAGAATAAAGCATTGGTATTATATGTTCATACTTTGTAGATTTTTTTTGTGGATTTCCAATATAATGACCTTCTATCTCTCCGATTATAGTTATACATTTTATTTCTTCATTATTATCTTGTGCTACACTAGATACACCTAATTCTTCTATATTTTCGATTTCTTCATTTTTTTTATCCATAATAAATCTCTCCTAAATAATTTATCTTTAGTATTGACAATATCTATAAAAAAATTCACCTATAAATAGGTGAATTTTTAATTAAATTCATTATGGATTGCGTGAACTGCATCTAGCATATTCTTAGTTTCAACTAAACAAGAAACTGTCATATGAGAATCTGATGTTTGAAGTAAATTTATATTATATCTAGTCAAAGCTCTAACTATTCTAGCCATAACCCCCGGTATTCCAACTATATCTTCGCTTATTAGAGTTACTTTTGAACAATTTTTTAGTATTTCGTATTTTAAGTCAAATTTTTTAAGTATTTCTTCAACTTTATCTATATTTTCTTCATTTATAGTAAATGCTTTATAATTAACGAAAAAGTTTATCATATCTATACTAATTAAATTTTTTTCTATTTCATTTAATACTTCAATAAATAAATCATTTTGAGCTTCTTTTATCTTAATTTGAGATATATTATCTTGATTAGCTACTGCACATTTTATCTCTTTTTCCTTTTCATATACAAGTTTTCTACTTAAATTAAACTTTTCAACACCTATTTTAGTTCCTTTAGCTAAAGGGTTTAAAGTATTTTTTATAATAAGCATCATATTAGCACTTTTAGCAAGTTGAACTGCTCTTGGGTGAATTACTTTAGCACCTTTATCTGCCATTTGAAATACTTCTTCATAACCAATACTTTCAAGAACTTTAGCATTAGGCTCAATTCTCGGGTCTGCTGTCATAATTCCATCAACGTCTGTATAAATTTCTACTGTATCACAATTTAATGCTTTACCAATTGCAACTGCTGATGTATCACTTCCACCTCTACCTAATGTAGTTACATCTCCATTTACTGTTACCCCTTGAAATCCTGCAACTACTACTACTTTATTTTTATCTAATTCTTCATTTATTCTTTTTGGATTTATATCTATTATCTTTGAATTTCCATAGTTATTATCAGTTATTATACCTGCTTGAGCACCAGTTAAAAAAGTTGCATCTATTCCTTTTTCAATAAGCATATTAGTGAACACAGTTCCAGAAATTATCTCACCACAAGACATAAGAGTATCTAGCTCTCTTTTAAGTGGATTTTTGTTAATATTTTTAACTAAATTTATAAGGGTATCAGTTGCATAAGGGTCACCTTTTCTTCCCATAGCTGATACTACAATTACCAATTTAAGATTTTCATCATTTTTTCTATAAGAATCTACTATCTTGCAAACCTCATTCATTTTTTCATATGTCTGAACAGATGTTCCTCCAAATTTTTGAACTAAAACCCCCATACTAACTCCTCCTAATATCTACCGTCATATTCTATTATTATCATATCATTTCCTATTTTTTTTATATTCTTCCAAGGCACTTCCAAATAGTTTTCTTTTCTAAAACCAAAAAAACCTCTTTCTGTAGGTATTGTAAGTGCCATTATTTCTCCAGTTTCTTCATCAATTACAAGGTCACATTCCCCTACAACCCCTAATCTTTCTCCATTAACTAAATTTATTATTTCTTTACCTGCTATATCAGATAAATTCATATTCTCAATCCCCATTTCTGATTATATTATAACAAAAAAATTAATTCAACTTAAAAAATATCGCTAAGCCTACCTGCTTTAAAACCTCTTTCTTTTATTAAAGCTATTATCTCGTCTATACATTCACTAGTTGCATATGTAGGATGCATTAAAATTATGCTATTTTCAACTATATCTTTTTTCTTAACTCTTTCAAATACAACTTCTGGTTCTTTTCTATTTTGCCAGTCAATAGTATCTATATTCCACTTTATAGAAGTATATCCTAATTCATTAGCAGCTTTTAAAGTACCTTCTCCAAAAGAGCCTGCTGGAGCTTGAAAAAATTTAGTCTCTTGTTTTATTATATCCTCTATAATCTTTTTTGACATACTTATTTGATTAAAATTTTCTTCATAAGAAATTTTAGCATAATCAAGATGTTTATGACCGTGATTTCCTACCTCGTGTCCTTCTTTATGTATTCTAAGAAGTAACTCTTCATTTTTTTCTGCCCATTTACCAGTTACATTAAAAGTTATTTTTACATCTTCTTTTTTAAGTGCATCAAGTATGGCTTCTACATACTCATTTTCCCAACCCAAATCAACATTACAGGTTAAACCAACATATCCGCTTCCTTTTTTAGTTCCTTGAGTATATGGTAGTGAAACATCAGTAAAATTAAATGTAGGATTTACTTTTTTTATACAAAAACTCATACCAAATACTAAAGTAAAAAAACTTACACCGACTACAAAGATTTTTCTTAATTTAACTTTATTAAGAACCATCATTATCATTAAAATTATCCCCCTAAAATAGATATATATTTATTAATATTAACTTTAGGACTAGTTTATGCAACAAAAAAAGAAGTCCCTTAGAACTTCTAATTATCATTAGTTTTTTCTTGTTTTTTAGGTTTTTCTAAAAGAACCTTTCTAGATAAATTAGCTCTTCCCTTTTCATCTATATCAGTTACTTTAACCTCTACCATATCACCTATTTTTAAAACATCTTCAACTTTAGCTACTCTTTCATGTGATATATGAGATATATGTAAAAGTCCTTCTTTACCTGGTAAAACTTCAACGAATGCTCCAAAATTAGTTATTCTTGAAACTTTTCCAGTATAAATTTTTCCTACTTCTATTTCTGCTACTATATCGTCTATTAACTTTTTAGCTAAATTTAACATTTCACTATCAGTTCCTGCGATAAATACTTCACCAGTTTGTTCTATATCTATTTTAACACCAGTTTCTTCTATTATTTTACTTATAACTTTTCCACCAGGTCCTATAACGTCTCTTATTTTATCTGGATTTATAACCATAGTTATAATCTTTGGTGCATATTTTGATAATTCTTCTTTTGGTTTTGAAATAGTTTTTCTCATTTCATTTAATATATGTATTCTACCAACTTTAGCTTGTTGAAGTGCTTTAGTTAATATTTCTTTATCAATACCTGCTATTTTTATATCCATTTGTATAGCAGTGATACCATTTTCAGTTCCTGCTACTTTAAAATCCATATCTCCTAAGTGATCTTCCATACCTTGTATATCTGATAATATAGCCACTTTGTCATCGTGTTTTATAAGTCCCATAGCAATTCCAGAAACCATATTTTTTATAGGAACACCAGCATCTAAAAGCGATAACGTAGATCCACAAACACTACCTTGAGAAGTAGAACCATTCGAACTTAAAACTTCAGATACAACTCTTATGGCATAAGGGAACTCTTCTTTTGAAGGAAGTACCGGAATTAAAGCACGCTCTGCAAGTGCACCATGACCTATTTCTCTTCTTCCTGGTCCTCTTGAAGGTCTAGCCTCTCCTACGCTATATGCTGGGAAATTATAGTGGTGCATATATCTTTTGCTTTCCTCTTCATCAAGTCCATCAAGTATTTGAACATCTCCTAATGCTCCAAGTGTAGCTACTGACATAACTTGAGTTTGCCCTCTTTTAAATAGTCCTGAACCGTGAGCTCTAGGTATAAAACCATTTTCACAAGTTATAGGTCTTATTTCTTCTAAAGTTCTATTATCCGGTCTTATATTTTCGTGAACAATAAGTTTTCTAACTTCTTCTTTTATTATAGCTTGTATAGTTTCTTCTATATCAGTTTGGTAATCTTCTAAAAGATCTTCAAATTTTTCTAAAGTCTTAGTTCTTACCTCTTCCATTTTTTCCATTCTTTCAAGCTTTTCAACAGTTTGTACAGCTTCTTTCATCATAGAAGTTGCAAATTCACGAACTTTACATTCAACTTCTTCATCTGGCTTAAATAATACTACTTCCATTTTTTCTTTTCCAACTTCATTTGCTATTTCTTCAATGAAAGCAACTATTTTTTTGATTTCTTCGTGAGCAAATAAAATAGCTTCAAGCATTAAACTATCCGGAACTTCATCTGCACCTGCCTCAACCATCATTATAGCATCTTTAGTACCAGATACTACAAGGTGCATACTACTTTTTTCTCTTTCTTCTAAAGTTGGATTTACAACGAAAGCACCGTCAACTAAACCAATTAAAACAGAACCTGTAGGGCCATTAAAAGGTATATCCGATATAGAAAGTGCTATTGATGAACCAATCATAGATACTATATCAGGAGTACAGTCAGGGTCAACAGATAAAACCGTAGCTACAACTTGTACATCATTTCTAAAACCTTTTGGAAATAACGGTCTTATAGGTCTATCTATAAGTCTTGAAGTTAATATTGCCTTTTCTGAAGGTTTACCTTCTCTTTTTAAGAAACCTCCTGGTATTTTACCTACAGAGTATAGTCTTTCTTCATAATCTACACTAAGTGGGAAAAAATCTATTCCATCTCTTGGTTGTGCAGA
>JAGHEK010000095.1 GCA_017889265.1 Romboutsia sp.
GAGATGAAAAAACTCCTCAAACTAGAATGGCAATAGCATCACTTCTTAGAGAAAACTTAAAAAAAGCAGAGGAATATTTAGAACAAGTAAATTTATATTTAGAAGATGAAGAAAATAATGATAAACCGGAATTCGATATAAGAATGGATAGCCTAATAAAAGTTTTGAATAAAGAAATACCTTTTAAAGCGCATGTACACAGAGCAGATGATATTTTTACTGCTATAAGAATAGCAAAAGAATTTGACTTAGATTTAACTTTGGATCATTGTACTGAAGGACATTTGATAACAGATGAACTATTAGAAGAAGGATATCCTGTGATAGTTGGACCTTCACTTTCTGAAAGATCTAAAGTAGAGCTTAAGAATTTAACTTTTGAAACTCCAGCAATACTTTCAAATAAAGGGTTAGATATTTCTATAACGACAGACCATTCAGTTGTTCCAATACAGTATTTACCTCTTTGTGCATCTCTTGCTATGAAATATGGAATGACTTATGAAAAATCATTAGAGTCCATAACTATAAATCCTGCAAAAGCACTTAGAATATCTGATAGAGTAGGTTCTTTAGAAGTTGGAAAAGATGCAGATATAGTAATTTGGGATAATGATCCACTTCAAATTCACAGTAAAGTATTATATACTATAATAGATGGAAAAATAGTTTATAAAAATTAGTTTTATGCCTAAAAAATAGGGTATTATGTATAAAAAATAAATAAAATCTTCGGGGCAGGGTGAAATTCCCTACCGGTGGTGATAGCCCACGAGCTAGTTTTTAGCATGATTTGGTGAAATTCCAAAGCCGACAGTAAAGTCTGGATGAGAGAAGATATATATGTAAAAATCATTTTTACATATTGTTTTGTTGTAAGTAAAAGCTCGAAGTATATCTTTGAGCTTTTTTATATTTTAAGGAGGGATTTTTATATGAAAACATCTACTTTAGTTAAAGTTGGGGTATTATCTGCAATAGGATATATATTAATGTTTATATCAGTACCTATACCTATGTTATTTCCAGATTTCTTGAAAATTGATATATCGGATATAACCCCTCTTATAGGAGCGATATCGTTAGGACCTATTTATGGAATAGTAATATCATTTCTAAAAAATTTACTTCAATTTATTACAGGTATGAGTACTACTGGTGGAGTTGGAGAATTTGCTAATTTTTTAATAGGTTCATCTTTTGTTTTTATAGCAAGTTTTATATACTCTAAAGAAAAAGATATCAAAGGTTTAATAAAAGGTCTTGTTTTTGGAATAATTACTATGATTATTGTTGGTTGTTTAGCTAATTATTTTATAATACTTCCTTTTTATAGCACTATAATGCCGATAGAAGCGGTAATATCTATGGGAAGTGCAATAAATCCTATAATAGTTGATAAAATCACATTTATTTTGTGGATTATAGCTCCGTTTAATTTACTTAAATCGTCTATAATTTCTTTAATAACTTTAATTATTTATAAAAAAATAAAAACTATTATATAACAAAAAAACACTTGTTTGCCGTTAACAAGTGTTTTTATATTGGGGGGAATAAGGAATATATTGATTATTGGGGGAGTAATATTCCTACACTTAGATTATAGACAAAGATAAATTTTATATACAGTATTTCAAAAAAATTTTTATTTTATTATATAATACATAAATTTTCTTTTATAAAACTTCTATGATTTACATTAATAAAAATTACAATTTATGAGAATAATAATTTTAAAGTGATTTTAGAAAGGATAGAATTATGGAAAGAAAAAAAATATTATATATAAGTGTAAACTCAAAACCAGAAGATTTATCGGCAAGTAAGACTGTTGCAAGAAAATTAATAAATACTTTACTTGAAAAGTATGAAGGTTTTTATGTTGAAGAAATAGATTTATACAAAGAACATATACCAAGACTTGAATACCAGTATTTTATAAATAAAAATGCAATAATTGATGAAGAAAAAGCAAAAAATTTAGGAGAACACGAACAAAAAGAAATCCAAAGAATAAGAGAACTTTGTGATCAATTTGCAAGTGCTGATGCATATGTAATAGCTGCTCCAATGTGGAGTTTATCTTTTCCAGCACCACTTAAAGAATATATAGATTGTATTTTACAAGACCAAAAAACTATAAGTTTTGATGATAGAGATAAGCCAGTTGGACTTTTAGCTGACAAGGATAAATTTGCTATATACGTTCAGTCATCAGGAGGAAGAATTCCTATGTTATTAAGACCTGTTATGAATAAGGGTATTCATTATGTTGAAAGTATTTTTAATTTAATGGGTATTAGTAAATTTGAAAATTTATTAGTTGATGGAACAGGTTATTCAGAAGAAGAAAAAAATGAGGCTATAGAAAGAGCTGAAGAGAGAATATCTTATATTATTGATTATATTAGATTCCAATTATAAATGAAATTTAAAAAGATTATGTAATTTAATACATAATCTTTTAATATGAAAAAATATGTTATATGATTTAAATATAAAATCAGTTAAAGATGTAAGTAATATATTTAAAAATTACTAGAATAAATATATAATAACATTATCTACAAAAATGGAGGAATAAAAATGACAAAAGATAAATTTGAAATTGGACTTAAAAATTTAAAAATAACAGAAGGTCATGATGGACATGAGTTAAAAAAAATATTTGATGGTATAGCTCCAGGGTTAGCAGAGTATCTTATCGAATTTATTTTTGGAGATATTTATGCAAGAGAAGGACTTACATTACAAGAAAGAGAAACTGTAGCAATTAGTAGTTTATTAACTTTAGGTGGATGTGATAAGGAATTAAGAACACATATTATATCAGCTTTAAATACAGGTATACCTAAAGAAAAAATAGTAGAAATTTTTATTCAATGTATACCATTTGCAGGATTCCCAAGAGCTTTAAATGCTATATTTGTTCTTCAAGAATTACTTGAATCAGGTGAATATAATTCAAATAAATAAAAATCGAAAATAAAATAATAAAAAGACCATAAAAACTATGGTCTTTTATTACTTTTTTATATTATTTTTTAATAGACGATACAGATATTATAATTTTAGAACTTTACCTTGGGTGTTTAAATGTATGTTATAATAAAAGCTAGTTTAAAGTATATTGAATCTGGAGTTGAGTATATGGTAAAAATACATTTAGAAAATGAAGATAAAACTAAAGAAATAGGATATAAATTAGGGAAATTATTAAATGAAAATTCTATAATATGTCTTATAGGGGATTTAGGAGCAGGGAAAACTACTCTAACTCAAAGTATAGCTAAATCTCTTCAAATAGATGATTATATAACTAGCCCAACTTTTACAATAGTAAATGAGTATGAAGGAAGACATAAACTTTATCATTTTGATGTTTATAGAATAGGCAGTTCTGATGAAATGTATGATATAGGATATGAAGAATATATAAATTCAAATGGTGTTTGTATTATAGAATGGGCTAATCTAATAGAAGATATTTTACCTAATGAGTATTTATATATAGAACTAAAATATAAAGAAAATTCAAGAGAAATAATGTTAAATCCAAAAGGTGAAAAATACGAAAAAATGGTTGAGGAGTTGATAAAATAATGAAAGTTTTAGGTATTGATACATCTACACTTGCTACTACTATATCTGTACTTGATTTAGATGAATTAATATGCGAATATACTGTAAATACTAAAAAAACACATTCTCAAAAACTTATGGTTATGATAGAGAATATGCTTAAAGTAAGCGATATAAATATAAATGATATAGATTTAATAGCAGTTTGTGAAGGACCGGGTTCTTTTACAGGGCTTAGAATAGCTATGGCTACTGCAAAAGCAATTGCACACGCCAATAATTTAGATATAATTTCTGTTGATTCACTTGAAGTTTTAGCAAGAAATATAGAAATTACCGATAAAAAAATATGTTGTATAATAGATGCTCAAAAAACTCAAGTATATAATGGGATTTATAAATACGAAAATGATAAACTAATACCCTTAAAAAAAATAGATGTTTTGGATATAGATGAACTGTTAGAAAATTTAGATGAAGAATTCATAATCGTTGGAGAAGCAACTAAAAAATATAAAGAAAAAATAAATGCAAAAAACATAAAAATAGCAAGTAGACAAAACAATGTAAATAGAGCATCATCTCTTTGTGAAATAGCCATAGAAAAATATAAAAAAGGTGAAGATATAAAAAATTGTTATCAAGTAAACCCAAGATATATAAGAAAATCTCAAGCAGAAATAGATTATGAAAATAGGAATAAATAATATGGAAAATCTTAATATTGAAATAATGAAAATTACCGATTTAGACGGAGTATATGAAGTAGAAAAAAACTCTTTTGAAAATCACTGGTCAAAAAAATCTTTAGAAGACGATTTAAAAAATGAAGTATCTATTTATTTAGTAGCAAAAATTTATGATAAAGTAGTAGGATATATGGGAGCTTGGAAGATAATAGATGAAGCTCATATAACTAATATAGCAGTTTTAAAAGAGTATAGAGGTAAAAAAATCGGAGAAGCTTTATTAAAAGAAATGATAAATACTTGTAAAGATAATAAAATAAATTCTATGACTTTAGAAGTTAGAGTATCTAATTTAGTTGCACAAAATCTATATAAAAAATTTGGATTTAAATTTAGTGGAATAAGAAAAGAATATTATAGTGATAACAAAGAAGATGCAATAATAATGTGGAATGATTTAAAGGTGGTGTGATATGAAAGATATAATAACTTTAGCAGTTGAAAGTAGTTGCGATGAAACTTCTATTGCTATATTAAAAAATGGTAGAGAAGTTTTATCTAATATAGTATCAACTCAAATAGATTTGCATAAAAAATTTGGTGGGGTAGTTCCAGAAGTAGCATCTAGAAATCATATAGAAAATATAGATATGGTTTTAGATGAAGCTTTAAAAAAAGCGAGTATTAATTTAGACGAAATAGACCATATATGTGTAACTTATGGACCTGGGCTTGTTGGGGCACTTCTTGTAGGACTTTCTTATGCAAAAGCTTTAGCATTTACACTTAATAAGCCTTTAGTTGGAGTTAATCATATAGAAGGTCATATAAGTGCTAATTATATAGAACACAAAGATTTAAAGCCTCCATTTATAACTTTAGTAGTATCTGGTGGTCATACACATTTAGTTGAAGTAAAAGATTATGGAAAGTATGAAATAATTGGACAAACTAGAGATGATGCCTCAGGAGAAGCATTTGACAAAATAGCTAGAGCTATGAACTTGGGATATCCTGGAGGACCTATAATAGATGAACTTGCTAAAAAAGGAAATAAAAAAGCGATAGATTTCCCAAGAGCTTATTTAGATGATGGATATGATTTTAGTTTTAGTGGATTAAAGTCTTCTGTACTTAATTATCTAAATGGAAAGAAAATGAAAAATGAAGAAATAATAGTAGAAGATGTTTGTGCATCTTTTCAAGAAGCAGTAGTAGAAGTTTTAGCAAATAAAGCTATAAAACTTACTAAAGAAAAGAATTATAATATTTTAACTTTGGCAGGCGGGGTAGCTTGCAATAATGCGCTTAGAGAAAAACTAAATGAACTTGGTAGTAAAAATAATATACAAATAAGATATCCAAATCCTAGTTTATGTACGGATAATGCGGCAATGATAGGTTGTGCAGGATATTATGAATTTATAAATGGGAATACTCACGATATGAGTTTAAATGCAACACCGAATCTAAAAATAGGACAAAGAGGCTAAAATGCCTCTTAATCCATATCTTTAACTATATTAGTAGCCCATTTTTTAGATATTGCCCTAGGTACACCGAATATGAATTTAACTAACTCTTCTGTGTAACTAAGTAAAACCAAAATATATATAGGGTATCCGTTTAATCCTGCTAAAAATGTAAGTGGAATAGAACAAATCCACATACAAGCAAGTTCTAAAATTAAAGCATATTTAGTATCTCCACCACTTCTTAAAATACCTATTATTATATAAGTATTAAAAGCTCTTAGAGGAAGCATTATACCCATTATAACAAATATATTTATCATATCTTTAATTAGGTGATTTTCTACACTAAATATCTTAAGTAATAAAGGAATATTAACTATAAGAAGCATTCCAAATAAAATACCAACAGCTATTACTAAAACAGAAAACTTTTTTGAATAAGAAATTGCAGTATCTATATTATCTGCACCAAGTTCATTTCCAAGCATTATAGAAGCACCAATTCCTATACAAATAGAAGTTATTATAAAGAAATTACCTGTACTAGATGCTATTTGGCTAGCAGCAATAGCAGAAGTTCCTGCCATAGCATATGCAACAGAGTATAAAACAGAACCAAGTGCCCAAGTAGCATCATTGATAAAAACTGGCATACTTTTAGATAAAAAGTTTCTTAAAAATTCAATATCTATTTCTTTTAAGTGATTTATATTAAATTTAAGAACATAGTCTTTTTTATGAATATATACGTATCCTACAATTAACATAAATTCAAGTATTCTAGCGATTAAAGTAGCAATAGCAGCACCCTTTACACCAAGAGCTGGGAAACCTAAATTACCAAAAATTAAAAGATAGTTAAGAATTATATTACAAACAAGCGCAATAGAACTACAAATCATACCTAATTTAGGATTTCTAATACTTCTTGAACTCATACTAAACATTGTACTTATAGAAGTTAAAGGATAAGAAAATACTATTATCATAAAATATTCAGATGTAAGTTTTACTACAGCAGGGTCATTAGAAAATATATTTATAATACCTTTAGGGAAAAATAGAGCAGGCATAAAAAATAATAAGCTAAGTCCTAGTGATAAAATTATGCTAAGTCCTGTTATTTTTTTTATATTTATAAAATCATTTTTTCCAAAAAATTGTGATATAAAAATACCACTACCACCTTCAATACCAGTTAAACACATATTAAATAAAAAGAAGTATTGATTTGCAACACCAATAGATGCAACTGATTCCTCTCCTAAACTACTAATCATAATAGTATCTATTACGTTTACAGAAGTTGAGATAAGTTGTTGAATAATAATAGGTATGCAAAGAGAAAATAAAAGAGTAAAAAATCTTTTGTTTTCATCATTTAAGATATTTTTCAAAAAAACACCACCCTTTATATGAATTCTTCCCATTCTGTATAAAGATTTTCGAGTTCTTTTTCAAGAGAACTTTTTTCGTTTATTATTTCTTTTGATTTTTCTGGATTAGAGTATATTTCTTCTGTGCAAAGAAGTTCATCTAATTCACTTATTTTATTTTCTATTTCCTCAATATTTTTTTCTATATTTTCTCTTTTTACTCTATTTTTCTTTTTAGTTTCTTTTAGCTCTCTTTCTTTACGTTTTTCTTCTTTTAATTGAGTTTTAGTTTTTTCAGTAGTATTTTGAACATCTGATAGATTTTTTATATCTTCTAGTTGTTTTTTCTTTTCTATATAATAATCATAGTTTCCAAGATATTCAGTTATTCCATTTTCATCTAAAACTAGTATTTTATCTACAACAGTATTTAAAAAATATCTATCGTGAGATATAGTAAAAATAGTACCAGTATATGAAAGTAGTGCATTTTCTAAAACTTCTTTAGAGTCTATGTCTAAATGGTTTGTAGGTTCATCAAGAAGTAAAAAATTAGCACTAGATAACATCAACTTTAAGATAGCAACTCTAGCACGTTCACCACCACTAAGAGTTGAAATATTTTTGAAAACATCTTCTCCTTGGAATAAAAAAGAACCCAACATATTTCTTATTTCAGTTTGAGTAAGATGTTTATTGTCTTTCCAAATTTCTTCTATAATAGAATTATTTAAATCTAGAGTTTTTTGTTCCTGGTGAAAATAAGCTACATTTACATTAGTTCCAAATTTAATTTCTCCACCTAAAGGATTTATTTCATTCATAATTATTTTGAACAAAGTAGATTTACCAATTCCATTAGCTCCAATAAGTGCAATTTTTTCGCCTTTATATATATCTAAATTAAGGTTTTTAAAAAGAGTTTTATCTTCATATCCCATAGAAATATCTCTTAAAGCTAAAACATCATTTCCACTACTTATAGAAGGGTTAAATTCTATGTTAGCTTTTTTTCTATCGCTTTCAGGTTTATCTAAGATATCAATTTTAGAAAGTTGTTTTTCTTTACTTCTGGCTCTTTTAAGATGTTTTTCACGACCATAAGACTTTAATCGTTCTATCGATTCTTCTTGTTTTTTTATTTCTCTTTGTTGATTTTCAAACTTTTTTCTTTCTATTTCTTTATCAATAGAAGAAAGTTTTATAAAATCTGAATAATTACCGTTATATGATTTTAGTTTTTTATTGCTAATTTCAAATATTCTATTTACTACTTGGTCTAAAAAATATCTATCGTGAGATATTACTATAACAGTTCCTTTATATTGTTTTAGGAATAATTCTAGCCACTCGATAGCCTCAGAATCAAGATGATTTGTAGGTTCATCAAGCATTAATAGATTAGGTTTTTTAAGAAGTAATTTAGCAAGTAAAACTCTAGTTTTTTCTCCACCAGAAAGTATATTTATAGGTTTTTTAATATCTTCATCATTAAAACCTAGACCTTTTAGTATCCCTTTAACTTCTGATTTGTAACCGTATCCATTTAAATCAGAAAAAAGCTCTAATTTTACAGAGTATTCGTTCATAAGTTTTTCAAGTAAAGTAGGATTATTGCTTTCATTAGAAATTCTGACTTCAAGTTCTCTTATATAATCCTCCATATTTATTAAATCAGAAAAAACTTCTAAAACTTCATCAAATATAGTGTTATCTGAATTGAAATTAGTATTTTGTTCTAAATATCCAATATCACAATCTTTAGAAGTATATATTTCACCACTATCATATCCATAAATTCCTGCTATTATTTTAAATAAAGTAGTTTTACCGGTTCCATTAACTCCGATTATACCTACTTTATCGTATTCATTAATAGAAAAACTTACGTCTTCTAGTATTTTTTCAATTCCAAAACTTTTATTTAAATTATTGCAAGATAAAACAATCATAAAAAATATCCTCCTTAAACTACCTAAAATTATAATGTTTTGGTATAATATAATCAAGAATTAGAATTTAAGGAGGTGCTACTTTGTCAGAAAAAAATATCTCTATGGCAGTAATAAGAAGGCTACCTAAGTATTATAGATATCTAAAAGAGTTATTAGATAAAGATATACATAGAATATCATCAAAAGAGTTAAGCAATATAACAGGTTTTACGGCATCTCAGATAAGGCAAGATTTGAATAACTTTGGAGGATTTGGTCAGCAAGGTTATGGATATAAAGTATCTGCACTTTATGATGAAATAGGAATTATTTTAGGTCTTAATAAAGTTTATACGGCAATAGTAATAGGTGCAGGGAATTTAGGACAAGCGATAGGAAACTATGCAGGATTTAAAAATTCAGCATTTAATATAAAAGCATTATTTGATTCAAATAAAGATATAATAGGAAAAAATATTAGAGAATTTGAAGTTTTAGATTCTAAAAATATAAAAGATTTTATAAAAGAAAATAATGTTGATATAGCTATACTTTGTATACCTAAAGATGGTGCACAAGAAATAGCTAATGAGATTGTTGAAGCAGGTATAAAAGGAATATGGAATTTTGCGCCTACTGATTTAGAAGTACCAGATAATGTTGTTGTTGAAAATGTAAATATTACGGAGAGTTTATTTACTTTATCTTATTTAATAAACGAAAATAATTAAAAGCTACTTTTTATAGGTAGCTTTTTTAATTGTTACAAAAAATATAAAGAAAAGTTACAAAAACTTTACAAAATAAAAAATATAGTATATAATTAATAACAGACTAAAAATAATTAGTTTTTAAACAGGAAAATTTATATACAAAAAGTAATATTAAGTAAGAGATTAATAGAAAGTTAAAATAAATATATAAAAAATTTTCACTTATTTGGAGGAGAATATTATGAAAAAGAAAATATTAACGCCTATGTTTGCATCGGCAATGGCATTATCTATGAGTACTATTGCAAATGCAGATAATACGGAAGTTGCTAATAAAGTAGAAAATACTAAAGAAGATAATAAAGCTATACAAATAGATGAATATAAAGAAGAAAAATTTAAAACTGCATCAATAAAAGACGGTGTAGCAGTAAAAATAAGACAAGACGGAGATGTTAAAAAAGTTGCATACACTGGTGATAGTTTCAAAGTTGTAGGAGTTCAAGGAGAATGGGTAAAAGTAGCTTTAGATGAAGAAAATGAAGGTTGGGTTCCTACTAGATATGTTGATATAACAAATTCAAAAGGGTATGTAAGTGCGGATAAAGTTAATTTTAGAAAAGAATCAAATAAAGACTCAGAAATAATAAAAGAATTAGAAATAGGAAAAGACTTAGAAGTTTTAGAAGTTTCTGGTGAATGGGTAAAAGTAAAACACGAAGAACAAGAAGGATACGTAAGTGCAGCTTATTTATCAGAAGAAGCTCCTGTAATAGAGGAAGAGGTTGTTGAAGAAGTTGTGGAACAAGAAACTGAAGTATTATCAAGTGTTGATAATTCACAAGAAGAAGTTTCTTCTCAAGAAAATACACAAACTAGAACGGAAAATACTTCTAAAACAACACAAAATAACAGAGTTCAAAATACTCAAACTAGCAATGTAGAAAAGCCAAAGCAAGAACAAAGTAATGTTTCAACTCCAGTTGTTGAAGAAACTCAAGTACAAGAGTCAGATTCAACAAAAGTTCAAGCGGTACTTAATTTAGCTTATTCTAAGCAAGGTTGCCCTTATGCTTGGGGTTCTGAAGGACCTAATAGCTTTGACTGTTCAGGGTTTACATACTATGTATTCAAGAATGCTGCTGGAATAAGTTTACCAAGAACTTCTAGTGCGCAATCAGGATACGGGGAAACAGTAAGTAAATCTAACTTAAAGCCAGGAGATTTAGTATTCTTCAATACTAGTGGAAAAGGTGTAAGCCACGTTGGTATATATGTAGGTGGAGGAAATATGATACATTCTCCTTCATCTGGAAAAACTGTTAGCATAACAAGTATAAATTCATCTTATTACAGTGCAAGATTTGTAACTGCAAAGAGAGTTTTATAATAA
>JAGHEK010000096.1 GCA_017889265.1 Romboutsia sp.
ACCTTCATCAGAATCATCTATATTAGATGGTACTATTTTAAATCCAAATCCAGTATCTTTTATTGTGATATCTCCAAATCTCTCATAATCATTTTTATCCATTATAAAATGTAAATCTTCAACTGTACATTCTACATCATTAGCCGTTTGCTCATCCAGAGCAATTCCAAAAGATGGACCCCCTCAGCCAATACCTGCAAAATGTATTCTTATATTTTGTGGAGAATCAGGATTTCCACTTACCGCATCTTTAAGTGCTTTTACAGCAGTTTCTGGTAAATTTACTATCATAACAATCTTCCTTTCATTATTTTTTATAATTATATTTATCCAATTTTATATTAATATAATCACTTTTTAGTAAAAAGGGAGAAATTCCCCTTTTTACTATTATGATTTTAGATTACTTATAAAGTTTTTTGGCATTCTACTAATTAAAAAAACAACCATAACACAAGATAAAGGCTTATCTACGATATTACTGATTATTCTAGGTATAAAAGTTGATGTAAATATGTTCTGACCAACTTCTCTTAAAAATCCTACTAAGAAATCAAGCCCTGAACCGCTTAATCCCCCAAATAACAAAATAGAAATAGGAGTTCCTATAAGAGGTGCTACAACAGAAAGTATAATTCCTGTTATAATAGCTTCTTTATAACCAAATTTATGTTTACTAGCTATAAATCCTACTATTAAACCGATAGCTATATTAACTAGTGCAAATGGTATATTTGTCGGATCTAAAATTACACCTAAAATCAAATTAGTTGTACCACCGATTAAAGCTCCATACAAAGGTCCTAAAAGTACAGCTCCAAGTATAGTACCTACTGTATCTAAAAACACTAGAGGTATATTTAATGCAGTTATAAATGTACCCAGTGCTATATTAATGACTACACATATAGCACTAAATGTTAAAAGTTTAGTTTTCAAAAAATCACCTCCCTGTCTCAATATTTTATATTAAGTTTAAAAAATTTTCAATAAAATGTATAATAAAGTATATATAAGTTATCTAAAAAGGAGAAAAATATGAAAAGAAAAAAGGATATAGTAATAGTTTGTCATTGTGTGATAAATTGTAATTCTAAAGTTGAAGGATTATCACTTTTTGAAGGTGCACTTGATTTTATTAAAGTTTTGATAGATAAAGGAATAGGAATAATACAGCTTCCTTGCCCAGAGCTTATAGTTTATGGACTTAAAAGATGGGGACATTCTAAAGAACAATTAGATAATTCATTTTTTAGAAATCAATGTAAAGAAATGTTAAAACCATACATAATACAATTTGAAAATTATATAAAAAGTGGGTATAACTTAAAGGCAATAATAGCGATAGATGGGAGTCCTAGTTGTGGATATAATAAAACTTGTTCATCATCTATCTTTAATGGAACTTTATGTGAATATCCAAATTCTATTATAGAAAGAGAAAATATAACTATGATAAATGAAAAAGGAATATTCATAGAAGAATTATCTAATCTATTAAAAGAAAATAATTTAGATATACCATTTTTAGGTCTAGATGAAGAAAATTTAGAACATGTTCCATTTATCCTTAAAAACTTATAAAAATAAGGCCTAGGCCTTATTTTTATCTTTATTTACTATAAAATATATAAAAAATACGAATATCAACGTTATAAGTATCCATTGAGATATAGATATATGAACATTTTCTAAAAATATTTTTATTAATATATCTATATACTTTATAGACGGTATTAAACTGATTATAAAAAAGAAATATACAGTAGCTATTTTTTGATTTCTTTCTCTTTCCATAGTTTCTTCAAAGTCTATAGGTATTATTCTTTCTTTTGTCATATCTTTTATATCTTCTAGTATGTGAGGTATGACTTCATATACTTTAAAATAGTCATCTTTTATTACTTCTATACTAAGAAATATATCCTTAGGTCTTTCTTCTTCTAAACGTTCCATTATTCTAACATATTTTGCATCTAATTCATAATCAGGTATTTCTTCTTTTAAATTTAATTCATATATTCTAGCTAAATCCCTTAAACTAGAACAAACATTATAATCAAAAGATAAATCAAAAAATTGATCGTATAGTATTTTTTTATCTTGGCATATATCAAATATGGTTTCAAATAGTTCTTCTTCTAATAAATAATAATCATGATATTTATATTTTAACACCCTTATAGATAAAATAATTGGATCTGGATTTTTTATTATACTTTTTTTTATTTCTATTAACTTTTTATTTCTTAATTCATCTAGTTTATCTGATGCAACGTAATTATTATCATCTTTATAAAGTTTTATTATATCTGATATATCTTTATCTATCTTTTTATCTTTTATAAATTCTTCAAATATTTTTATATTTTTGCACTTTTTCGAAGTATCTTTATATAGATTTACCATATCTGTATAATCAGTCATATCTTTAGCATTTTCAGCAATAGCATTGGCTAATTTGAATTTATCATTATTATATAATTCTAAAGCTATATCATACAATTTAAAATAAAACTTTTCTATATATGTATCATCATCTTCTAGATATTTTTTTATATTTTCTATTGTTTTGGCTAAATAAGTTGTATCGTTAAATTTTATCTCAAGTTTTATGATATTTTCAAAATGAATCAGACACAACTTTTTATTTGATATATTATTTTCTATCTGAGTTTCTAAAAAATCAATTATATCTAGGTATTCATCATTTATTATACTAATTATAATTGTCATTAGAGTTTCGTCTAAAGGTTCTAATTCATAAGCACTAAGACAATATTTTATAGCATTATCTATATCATTAATTTGAATATATAGTTTAGCTAAATTTTTATGATATATATACTTATTAGATTTTTCTATAAGCTCCAATGAATAGTTTATAGCATCATTTATTTGACCACTCTTTTCAAATGCTAGTATCAATTCATATAGATAATCATATAATGTATCATTAATAGCTAGAATTGATTTACAGTATTTTATAACTTTTTTATAATCGTGATTTTTTGAAGCTTCATTAAAAAGAGCTTCTAGTTCATAAAGCTCATCCATATAGTTTAATTCTATATCATATTCTTTTCTTTTTGTGTCATCTATTAGAGTATCATATGCAAATTTTATTTTTTTAAATATTTCCGGTTCTTTTTCTGGTGGAAATTCTCTAATTTTTAAAGCATAAGCTTTTTTAATATCGGATTTTGAAGAGTTTAAATCAATACCTAAAACATCATATAAATTTTCCATAAAATTATCCTTTAGTTCTAAGTTCGAATAATAAATCTGTTAGTTGTTCTTCATACATATCAACTAAATCCTCATCGTAATCTAAAACAGCTTGTTTTAATTTTGATACTAAAAACTTAAGAGTTTTTCTTTTTTCTTCATCTAGAGAATCCATCTTATTTTCTGCTAAATTAATACTTCTTTTCACAACTCTTGCTAATGGATGATTAATCCAATCATCTTCATTAATACTGTTTTCTACGTATTTTTTTATGTTCTTAGTAACCTCTTCAATATCTTTATTTGTAACGATTTTCTTTTGAATTTTTCCTGTACTAATAATTTTTACATTAACTTCTAAAACACCATTTAAATTATAATTAAACTCAACTTCAACTTGTTGAACACCTTTAGGAGCTTTAGGAATACCATCAACAGAAAAAGAAGCTATTTTAGTGTTATTATAAACAAATTTATCATATCCTTCATATACTTCAATATCAACACTAGTTTGGTCATCATAACTAGTAGAATAAGTATTTTTTCCAGAACAAGGGATACTACTATCAACAGGTATTAAAAGGTCAAACATATCTGAAACCTCTTTACCACCAATTATCTTAACAATACCAGTTCCTAAATTATAATTACATCTATCAGTTACAATAAGACCTGTATCACTACTAAAACAATTGTTCTTAATACCCGCTTGAACACAAGCTCCTAAAGCGACTGCATCATCTGGATTAATGCCTTCTTTTAATTTATTTGGAAACATTTTTTGAACTAAATTTCTAATAGAAACAATTCTAGTAGAACCCCCAACTAATAAAACTATATCTATATCTTCTTTTTTTAGATTACCAGCTTTTAAAGCTTCTTCAATAGTTAGTTTAGTTTTATCTACCAAATGTTTAGTAAGTTTATCAAATTCACTTCTAGTCAAATAAATTTCAATAGAAATATCTTTATTATTTATTTTAGCTATATTATTAAGATTAATATTAGTAGCTTCAATCGAAGAAAGTTCTTCTTTCGCTTTTTTTACTTTTGATTTTATAATCTTTTTAACATTTATAAGTTCATCATTGACTAAGTCATCATAAAGACTTATATTATACTTTTTATTAATGAGATCTAACACATAATTTTCTATTTCAGTATCAAAATCTTTACCACCTAATAAATTATTACCTCTACTAGATATAACATCTAAAATACCCGAGAACATCTCAAGTATAGTAACATCGAAAGTACCACCACCTAAATCAAAAACCAAAATTTTAGCTTCCTCATCAATATTTTCAATACCATATGCCATAGCAGCAGCAGTAGGTTCATTTATAATTCTTTCAACATTAAGACCTGCTAAAATACCAGCTTGTTGAGTAAGCTGTCTTTGATAACTATTAAAATTAGCCGGAACAGTAATAACAGCTTCAGTTATATCTTCCCCTATGTAATCCATAGCAATTTGTTTTAATTCTTTTAAAAGTATTGTTGATAATTCTTGAGGAGTAAATTTTTCATCACCAAGAACTATAAATTTATCTTTTTTTCCAATATCTCTTTTGAATTCACTAGCAAAAAAACTATAATCGTTAATATTATTTTGAGCAGTATTTCCTGCAGTGGCTTTATTATTAACAATACCTACAACAGACGGAATATTTTTTTTACCGTAACTATCTTCTATAATGCATGGTTTACCGTCTTTTAGATATGCAATTTCACAAGTAGTAGTACCTAAATCTATACCTATTATGCTCATAAAACTTCCTTTCTTATATTAAAATCTAAATTATCAAAAAAATCATCTAAACCATTAGAAACAATCCCTTGAATTAAAAATTTACTTCCCCCTCCTTTGAAATTACTCGGTAGAAGTTTTTTTAAATCAATATCCAAATTTTTTGAACAAGATAAAAATATTTGATTATTGTAAGCTAAAAACATTACAGTATTTTCAACATCATTTACTTTTGAACAAAGTTTATTTAAATAATTAATATTTTCATCATATCTTTTTATAATAACGTTTAAATTATCAATTTTATCAGAATGATAAGGCTTTGAATTTTTAAGAAGACTTTCAAATTCAAAATCAATTACTTTCTTTTCTAAATCTAAAAGTTGTTTTTTAGTATCTTTTAACTTATTAGATAAATTATCTATATACAAAGTAGCTTCTTTATCAGTAGATTTTAAAACTTTACATACATCAGTTAAATAATAATCTCTTTTAAAAAGATAATTAATAGCTCTATCACCGGCTAAAAACTTAACTCTAGTGGAATTTTTGTGTTTTTCCCATCTTTTTATCTTAATAACTTTAACTTCTAAAGTATATTTAGGATGAACACCACAACAACAATTGGTGTCTAAGCCTTCTATATGAATAATCCTAATATCATCATCTGTATCAGGTAAATCTCTTCTTATTTTAATTTTTTTCAATTCATTTTTATTTGGTATTAAAGTTTTAACTTCTATGTTCTGATTTATTATGTAATTTGCATATTCTTCGACTTTTTTAATCTCATCTAATGATAGTTCTCCTTCTATATCAACAGTACTAAACTCTTTACCTAGATGAAAAGCAGTAGTATTTTTACCAAAAAGTTTATAAAAACAACCTGAAAGAATATGTTGTGCAAAATGTTGGTGCATACCGTCTAATCTTCTCTTTTGATTTATTTTACAATTAACATTTTTTAAATTAGAAGGTTTTTTATTTAGAACATGAAAGATTTTTTTATCTTTTTCAAAAACATCTATAACTTCTATATTATCAATAGTTCCTAAATCACAAAATTGACCACCACCACCAGGAAAAAATGCAGTTTTATCAAGTTCTACTAAATACTTATCATCCACAAAAGAAATATCTAGTATATCTGCTAAAAACTCATTTATATACTGGTTGTTATAATATAACCTTTCCATAAATAGTTCCTTTCTAAATTTTATAGTATAATTATACAATATTTTAACTATATTTATAAATATTTTTTCAACTTAAAAACTCCAATAGAAATAATAATAAACATAATAAATAAAGTTAAATAATATCCATACTGAAACTCAAGAAAAGGCATAACCTTAAAATTCATACCATAAACACCACTTATTATAGTAAGTGGGGAAGATATAGCAGTAAGTAAAGTTAATTTAGTAATCAAATCATTAGTTTTTTTGTTAACATTAGAAGAATATATATCTAGAAGCTTATCTGCAAGTTCTCTAGAGGACAAAGAAAACGTATATAATTTTTCCACAGAAAAATCTAAACTTTGAATATTATATTTAGAAGTATCTTTGGGAATTTTATATCTACTATTTTCTTTTATTAACATATCTGAAATATATAAAAGAGGTCTAGTATTTTTAACTATATTTCTAGTGACAAATCTAATATAATTTATTTTCTCTATATCATTTATATCATTTATCAAATCATCTTCAATTTTTAGAATTATATCTTCTAATTTTTCTAGATTTTCAAATTGATTTATTATAATTTGTTTAAAAATAGAATATACAATACTAAAAAAATAATTAGCAGTATCTAAAGGTTTTTTATTAATCATAATATTTTTTATAAAAGAATAAATGCTATCATCTTCATCACATACCACCAAGATATAATTATCAGACATATACATATTTAATTCCTTAAAAATTGCTATAGCTTCTTTTTTTATATAAAAATAATTTATACTCAAGAAATCATATTTATCTAAACTGTCTAGTTTTATATTTTCATCAAAAATTAAACACTCATTAAAAGTATCATCATCTAAAGATAATCTTTCTTTTATAGATTTTAATTCCATAGATGTAGCAAGAATTAAAAAATCATCTTTTTTATTTAAATTTTCATCTATATTTAAAGTATTTAAATTAAATCTATACATAAAAACCACCTATAAAAATAATCCTAAAACAAATATATAATTTTGTTTTATACAAATATTATATACAGTAGATGTTTAAAAATACTTTTTAAAATAAAAAAATTATGTAAACAAATTAGATAATAAAAATAAGCCTTCAACAGAGTGAAAGCTTATTATAAAATATTTTCTAAAAACTCAACAACTTCATCTATTATCCAATCAGGAGTAGAAGCTCCTGCACTAATTCCTACAACATTATATGCTTTTAATAAATTAATATCCAAATCATTTTTGGTCTCAATAGAAAAAGTATCTACATTTTCCTTGCATATATTGACTAATTTTTGAGTATTAGAACTGTGTTTACCACCTATTACAATCATACATTCAACTTCTTTAGAAAGTTTTTTAGCAGCCTCTTGTCTAACTTTAGTAGCTGAACATATAGTATTGTTAAAAGTAATATTTTTTATCTTTTTTTCTAGTATACTTTTAATATTTTCATATAAATCCAAATTTATAGTAGTTTGAGAAACTATACAATATTTTTTATCGTTATTCAGAACTAATTCATTAGCTTCATCGATAGTTTTTATAACTATTGCATTATTTTCACACCAACCATTAATACCTATAACTTCTGGGTGATTTTTATCACCTATTACTATTATTTGATACCCCAAATTATAATATCTATTAGCTATATCATGAATTTTTTTAACGAAAGGACAGGTAGTATCTATAATATCTAGATTTTTTTTATTAGAAAAATCATAAATATCTTTTCCTACACCGTGAGAACGTATAATTACGCTTTCGTTATTCGGTATATTTTCTAAACTATCTACAGTTAAAAGTCCTTTTTCTTCATATTTTGAAACTGCTTGTTTATTATGGATTAAAGGACCTAAAGCATATATAGAATTTTTATTTTCTAAACTTTCCCAAGCCATATCCATAGCCCTTTTTACACCAAAACAAAAACCAGATTCTTTAGCAATCTTTACTATCATAAAATTCCTTTCATAACATTTTATTTTGAGTGAATATAATAATTTTCTTTTATAACTTCTAAAACGTTTTGAGATAATCTCTCGTGGTCTTTTGTAGTCAATTTTTCTTTATAGTAAGCTTCAAAAGAAATCGGCTTGTCAATATATACTAAAACTCTATTAAATATTTTATAATTAGTAATTATTGAAATAGGAACTACACATGCCTTACCTTTGGTAGCAAAAACAGAAAGACCTGATTTTGCAGTACCAAATCCCTCTTTTACTCTAGTACCTTCTGGAAAAATACCTAATATGTAACCTTCTTTTAAAGCTCTTAAAATACTTTTTATGGTAGAAATATCAGGGTTTTCTCTATCAATAGGAATAGTATTTAATTTTTTTAGAATATACCCTAAAATCTTATTATCAAAAAGTTCTTTTTTTGCAATACCTGCTACTTCTCTATGAGTAATTGCAGAAGCTAAAAAAATAGGATCTAAATTAGATTTATGGTTTGAAGCTATAATTACATTTCCTTCTTTAGGTATATTTTCAAGACCAACGACCTTATATTTAAAAAAAACAGTACAAAATATCCTCAAAGTACCTGTAGCTAAATTATAAAACTTCATAAATTAAATCAACCACCTCATCAATACTTTTACCAGTAGTATCAATCTCTATTGCATCATCTGATTTAACTAAAGGTGCAAATTCTCTATTTGAATCAATCTCATCTCTTTTTATAATATCTTTTATAATTTCATCTAAATTAACATCATACCCTTTTTCAGTTAATTCTTTGTAACGTCTTAGTCCTCTTTCTTCAGGAGTAGCTACTAAATAAAATTTATAATCTGCATTAGGGAAAACATAACTACCTATATCTCTCCCATCTAATATAACCGAGCTTCTTTTTCCTATTTCTCTTTGTATATCAACCATTAAATATCTAACTTCTTTTATTTTTGCTACATTAGATACATTGTTGCTAACTTCCATAGTTCTTATTTCATCAGCTAATATTTTCCCATCTAAATATATATTATTATCCTTAAAATCAATTATACTATTTTTAGCTATATTAATAACACTAACTTCATCATTTATATCGATATTATTTGCTAAACATTTATAAGTAACTGCTCTATACATAGCTCCTGTATCAATATAGTTTATATTTAATTTTTTTGCAACAATTTTTGCTACCGTACTTTTTCCTGCACCTGCTGGTCCATCTACTGCTATAATCATAAAAATACTCTCCTTTTATATACTACCTGCTAGGTAACCTGTTGAAAAAGCTATCTGAAGATTGTATCCTCCAGTTTCTGCATCAACGTCGATTACCTCACCACAAAAATATAAATTTTTTATTATCTTTGATTCTAAGGTTGAAGAATTAATCTCCTTTACACTAACACCTCCACAAGTTACCTGTGAAGTTTTTATTCCTTTAGAACCTATACAAGTTAAATTTAAATTTTTTAAACTTTCAATTATTCTAGCTTCATCTTTTTTTGATAAATCACTAGATTTTACTTCACTTAAATTTAGATGATTAAGTATCTCTTTTAAAAAATTAGAAGGAAGTAAACTCTTTAAATTATTAAAAATATTTTTGTTAGGATTTTTCCTTATTATTTTTGATAAATCTTCAATACCTATATTAGGTAAGAAATCAAATTTAAGAGTTATTTCATTTTCCTCTAAAGTCTTATTTATATAAGATGATAGTTTTAAAATACAAGGCCCACTTACTCCGAAATGAGTAAAAATAATATCTCCAAATTTAGAAATAGTCTTTTTATTTATTTTACAAGATATATCTACATTTTTTAAAGATATACCTTGTAAATTTTTTATAAATCCCTCTTTTATAATTAGCGGAGTAAGTGCTGGGTAAATCTTAGTTATAGTATGGTACTTAGATAATACTTCATACATAAATCCATCTGAACCAGTATGAGGATAACTTTTACCTCCAGTAGCTACTATGACTTTATCTGCAAATATTTTATCATTGTCTTGTGTAATAACTCCTATTACGGCATTATTCTCTACTATTAAATCTATAACTTTTTTATTATATATTATATTTACTTTATTTTTTATCAAATCTTTTTTTAACGTTTCGATAACCTCTATTGATTTATCTGATTTAGTATATACTTTTTCATCATTATCATGCTCTACTTTATACTCTAGGTTATTCTTATTAAAATAATTAAGTAAATCACGATTAGTAAAAGAATAAAAACTACTATATAGAAATTTCCTGTTGGTTACTACTTTATCAAAAAAGTCTTCAATTTCTCTATTATTAGTTATATTGCATCTTCCACCACCAGTTATTTTTAACTTTTTTCCAAGCTCATCATTTCTTTCTATTAAAGTTACCTGATTATTTTTTGATGAAGCTAAAGATGCCATCATTCCTGATGCTCCTCCACCAATTACTATAACTTTCATAAAACTTCTCCTAATGTATTTTGTATAAATTATATCATTTTTTTTATATAATAGCAAAATCATTTACATCTAAAAAGACTCTAATATTTAGATAAATAACTAAATATTAGAGTCTTTTTTACGCATTTTTAAAAGCATACATTCCTTCTATCCTAGCTAGATATATATGTTCATTTTCACAACCTATGTATCTAGAATATTTTTTAACTTTCTCTTTATCTATTTCTAAATCATCACTATTTTCTAATGTATCTATATAATTATTCATAAGCTCTTTCTTATAATCTGATATTTCATAACCTAAATAATTAATTAAACTTTCTATTTGTCTATTGAAATCTCCATCTTCTTTTATCAAATATTTATAAACATCTA
This sequence comes from Romboutsia sp., assembly GCA_017889265.1. Classification (GTDB taxonomy): domain Bacteria; phylum Bacillota; class Clostridia; order Peptostreptococcales; family Peptostreptococcaceae; genus JAGHEK01. Next base: position 10,970 of record JAGHEK010000096.1, read on the forward strand.
ATCTATATGGATTTAATGTTATTATTTTGTTTACAACATCATAATTTAAAGATTTGTTTATAAAACCGTCTTTGTAATTATTAAACAAAGCATTAGATACTTTTATATTTTCATCAGTTAAAGTATAAGATATATCTTCAATATTATTATCAATTAATGCATCTATCACTGCATTATGTATATTAAAGCAATTATTATATAAAATCTCTGAAATATCTTCTATTAAACTATTTATTGCTTCATAAGTTAAGTAATTATTTTTTTTACCCTTAGGAGAAGCTTGTTTTATTTTATTATTCAAAATTCTTTCAAAATCAAAATATTTTTTAAAATAAATGTTCTTAAATATATCTATATCTACAGTTATTAATTTATATTCAATCAAAGTTTTTATACCCTTTTTTAATATACTATCAATTAATTCATTTCCCAATTCTAAGGATTTTTTATGTAAATCATTAAGGTTTATAATATTATCAATTAAATTATCATTAAAAATACTTACAGAATCTTTAGCATATATATCAAATTGTTTTCTTATTTTATTATAATTATCCATATAAACGTCAAATTCAACTATTGAACCATTTATATCAAATGTAATCATATATTTCACCTCAATATATAAAATAACTAAAATAATATATTTGATTTTTTAATATATTTTCCCTTCTAAAAATAAAAAATAGATGCGCATTTGCATCTATTTTTTTATTCTAGTTTTTATATCTATTTTATCAAGCATAGTACCTATAATTAAAAATGCTATAAAACTTCCAATAGGTTGGATTAAAGTTATAACAGAAAGTAAAAATGCTGTTTCAAAACTTCCATAAATTATAAAATCGGCAACCATATATAAAAAAGTCCCAACAATACCTGCTATAATAGAAGCTATTACATTTTTAAAATTTATTATTTTATCACTTTTATTATCAAAAAAGATTACCAATATAGATTTTATTATTATAGTTGGTATAATCCAAATAAAAGCTCCTGTTAATAAATCAGAAAGTCCTGCACCTATTATGGCACTAAAAATAGCATATTGTTTAGGTAAAATACAAGAAACTAAATATATAAAAGTATCTCCTATATGAATATATCCACTTCCACCAGTAGGTATATGTAATAAATAAGCAGTAGTTATAAAAATAAGCGAAGAGAATAATCCACTTAAAACTATCTCTTTATTTTTCATATTTTTAACCTTTTAATAATTCGTAAATAGAAAGTGCATAAATATCTGTTGCTTTCATTAATTCTTCTATACATATATATTCATTAGTTTGATGTGCAGTTTTTTTACTATCTCCAAACATAGGACCAAATGCTACACAATTTTCAAGTGCTCTTGCATAAGTTGCTCCACCAGATGACAATGGTTTTGAATCAAGACCTGTTTCAGCTTCATATACTTTTCTTAAACTTTTTATTAAAAAGTTATCTTCTGGAACATATATAGCTTTTAAATAATCGTGTTCTTTATACTCTAAGTTATATTCTTTAGCTTTTTTAATAAGTTCACCTATCACTAAATCTTTATCAAAAGTAACAGGAATTCTTAAATCAACTGATACAACTTGTTTTTCATTATCTATTTCAAGTTTTCCTATATTAAAAGTTAATTTTCCAGATACGTCATCTTCACAATTTTTTATTATATTATTGGCATTAGCATCTTCACCTATAACATTAGCTATAAACCTTATACTATCACAAGTTTTACCTATATTATTAAGAGCTATACAAAGTCTTGATATAGCATTTATAGCACTATCAGCACTTTGAGAATGCATAGCTTTACCTATAACGTTTATACCTTCTTCTAATATTTCATACTCGAAGTTTAATCTATCAAGTTCAATTTTTAACTTTTCTAAATCTTCTCCATTATAAAATACTTTATCAGGTACTGAATTAAATGCATTACCTAATTTAAAATCAAAACCTTCTACTCCGCTAGTACTAAGTAATGCTTGAACAAGTCCTTTTTCTGCATTAATAATAGGGAAAATTGAATCTGGCGTAAAAGAATAATTTGGTATTTCTTCATTATTTTCAACATATTTATTTATACATCTCCAAAGATTTTCTTCATCTGTTCCAAATATAAATCTTATCCTTTTATTAAAATCAATATTTAAATCCATAAGAGATTTAACTGCATATATACAAGATATAACAGGGGCTTTATCATCTTGAGTTCCTCTACCATATATATTACCATCTTCGATGACACCTTCATAAGGATTATATTTCCATTCATTTATGTCACCTTCTGGCACTACATCTATATGACCTAAAATACCTATTAACTCATTTCCAGAACCTACTTCTGCATATCCATAGTAACCGTCTTTATAAACAGTTTTAAAACCTAAATTTTCACATAATTTAAGAATATGCTTTAATGCTTTATCTATATTTTCACCAAATGGACAACCATTAACTTCCTCTGATA
>JAGHEK010000097.1 GCA_017889265.1 Romboutsia sp.
AAATCCTTTTTTACCCTATCTATACTAAAATATCTTAGACCTTTTAAAGTAGAGGATAAACAATACTGACAATTAAACGGACAACCCCTTGAAGTTTCATAATATACTATTCTATTTTCATACTCTTTAGGGTCTAGGTTTTCGTAAGGACTGGGTATATCATCTAAATTTTCTAAAAGAGGTTTTTCTTTATTTACTATAATTTCATCATCTTTTCTATAAACTATTCCTTCAGTTTCTTCGATTTTTAAATCTCCTTCAAGGTGCATTATTAAATCTTTAAATACCAGTTCTCCTTCACCATAAAGTATATAATCTATAAATTTATATTTTTCCATAGCACTTTTGCTATCATAAGTAACTTCAGGACCTCCAAGAGCTAATTTTATATTTGGTTTTATCTTTTTTAAGTTCTCACATATTTTAACAGTATCATCGACGTTCCATATATAAGTTGAGAAAAGAACTAAGTCATAGTCCCCTTTATGTATATCTTTTAAAATAAAATCTATACTGTTGTTTATAGTATACTCTTTTATATCTACCTTTTTTATATCTTGAACAAATGCCTTTAAATATCTTATAGCCAAGTTAGTATGTATAAATTTAGAATTTAAAGTAATAAGTAAGATTTTCACTAAATCACCTCAAAAATAATATGATATTTTGTATTAAAAAGTTTTACTTTTTAGCTCAAATTTTGTATACTTTAATAAGTATTATAAATTTTTAAAAAAGGAGCTTATTATGGAATTATTTGATCAAATTTCTATTAATTCACTATCAAAAAAAGATTTATTACTTATAATAAAGGCATTAGAATATACTAACGAAAATACAGGTCTTAACGACTTTATAGAACTTAGAGATAATATAGTAAAGGAAATTTGCTTTTTAGCAGATACAACAGAAGATTCTTTTATAAAGTTTCTTGAAGAAAATGCTAATTAGTTTTTTTAAATAGAAAATTATAAACCCCAGATTTTGAATTTACAGTTATTTTTAATATGTTATTTTCAAATCTCTTAGAGGTAACTATTATTTTACCTAAAATTTGGTCTATAATCTCATCTTTTTCATTTAAGCTAATAAGACTTCTTGGGTCTGATTTACCTGAGTAAGTCTTTTTACTTATACTATATTTTCTAAGCTTTATTATGTAATCAGAAAGCGATACTATAAAATCCATATTTTCTAAGTCATATTCTATTTTTTCACCTAATATAGATAGTATCGATTTTTTTATACTCTCAAAAGTTTCCTCTAATTTTTTATCCTCTATATATATTGAATATAAAACAAAAAGCAACTTTCCTACGATACTACTATCATCAGGTTTTAAATATATATAACAATCTATAATTTTTATAGTTTTAATTCTTTTCATTTGAAATTTAACTATATCTTTTTTCTCTACTTCAATAGAAAACTCTATTATTCTATTTTTTATATTTTTAAGTAAATCAATATAATCAGTATTTTTATTATACAATAAAGTATGAATTATGCAATTATAAATGACAGATGAAATTATATAATCGAATGTTTCATCTTCTTTTTTGAAAAACAAAATATATTTTTTTACTAAAGACACTACTTCTTCTTCACTTTTTTTCTCATTGGTGTTAGCTAGAATAGCTGGTAATATTATATTTAATAAGTTTATTCTATCATTTTTAGTTCCGTAATATTTGTGATAAATAAGTTCGTCTTTTAATCTAAAATTATCTACGTATACATATCTTTGAATTTTATCATCTACTAAACACTTAGTATTTATTATTATAAGTTCTTTTAAAAGTTTATTATCTATATCAAATGCAGATATAAAAGAATTTTTAATATTATTCATAAAATCACCTACTATAAAAAAATAGACAGCTTTTATAAAAAAGCTGTCATAACTTACTTTTCTTTTTGGGGGTGAATAGTAAATCTTTACTATTTTATTACATTATATAATATTATTTTTTTAGATGTAAAGTACAAATTTTCGACAAATCTACATCTTTTCAGGAGCTTTCATTCCTAAAAGCGCTAAAGCATTTTCTAAAGTCTGTCTAGTTGCTGAAACTAAAGCTAATCTAGCTTTTTTTAGTTCTAAATCTTTAACTAATATAGGATTGTCGTGATAGAATTTATTAAATGCTTGAGCTAAATCTAGTACAAATCTAGTTATTATATGTGGTTCATTCTTTCTTAAAGCATTTAAAATATTTTTATTGAATGAATCTATAATTTTTAATACTTCTATACTATCTTCATCATTTAATAAATCATAGTTTATATTAGATGTAATTTCTTCATCTGCTTTTCTTAAAACTGAACAACATCTAGCGTGAGTATATTGAACGTATGGTCCTGTTTCTCCGTCAAAACTTAAAGTTCTTTCCCAAGAGAATATATAATCTTTTATTCTACTATTTGATAACTCCTGGAATACTACTGCACCAACCCCTACAACTTTAGATATTTCATCTATGTTTTGAGCATTTGGATTTTTTGAAAGCATAGTTTCTTTAGTCTTTTCTATCGCTTGTTTTAAAACATCTTCAAGGAAAACTACTCTACCTTTTCTAGTAGACATAGTCCCTTCTTCTAGAGATACCATTCCAAAAGGCGTATGAACCATATTTCCTTCAAATCCCATAAGCTCTAAAACTTTGAATAATTGTTGGAAGTGAAGGCTTTGTTGAGAACCAACAACGTATATACATTTTTCAAAATCATAAGTTTCTTTTCTATATATAGCTGCTGCTAAATCTCTAGTCATATATAAAGTAGAGCCGTCATTTTTAGTTATAAGTGCAGGTGGCATATTAAAATCTTCTAAATCCACTATATTAGTTCCTTGAGATTGTTTTAATAAACCTTTTTCATTTATTTTTTCTATTACTTTATCCATTTTATCAGAATAGAAACTCTCACCTGCATAAGAATCAAATTCTATATCAAGTAAATCATAAACTCTAGAGAATTCTTTTAAACTCTCATCTCTAAACCATTGCCATAAATCTTTAGCTTCTTTATCGTTGTTTTCAAGTTTTGTAAACCAAGCTCTAGCCTCATCCTCTAGTTCAGGGCATTTTTCTGCTTCATCGTGGAACATTACATAAAGCTTTAATAATTCTTTTATTGGATTTTTCTCTACTTCTTCTTTATTTCCCCATTTTTTAAATGCTACTATAAGCTTACCAAACTGAGTACCATAATCGCCTAAATGGTTTATTCTTTCAGTTTTATATCCTTGAGAAGAATATATTTTATGTAATGAGTTTCCTATTACAGTACTTCTTATATGTCCTATATGAAAAGGCTTAGCTATATTAGGAGATGAAAAATCAATTACAACAGTTTTTCCTTCACCAAAATTACTTTTTCCATAGTTTTCTTTTTGAGAAAACACATTTTCTATTACTTTTTTAGCTAAACTACTTTTATTAACAAAAAAGTTAACGTATCCTCCCATATTTATAACCTTAGATATTTCATCGTTAGTTTCTATTTTATTAGATAATTCCTCTGCTATCATATTAGGAGATTTTCTAAATACTTTAGCCAATTTAAAACAAGGAAAAGCATAATCTCCCATATCTTTATTTGGTGGTATTTCTATCAAATCTATTATTTCTTCTAAAGATAATTCTTCTATGTTATTTTTTAAAATTTCTGATACTAATACTTTAAAATCCTTCATAGTATATCCTTTCTTTTGTATGTTATTATTATTTATAATAATTTAATTAATTCTTTTTTTCAATATTTACTTGAAAGTTACTATCGTAACACCTGCTCCACCTTCACCATATTCACCTTGACGTTTAGATTTAATATGCTTATTTTTCTTTAAAACATCTTGTAAACCTTTTTTAAGAACTCCTGTTCCTATACCGTGTATAATAGTTACGTTTTCATGTCCTGATAAATACGCATCATCTAAATATTTTTCAAGCTCCATTATAGCTTCCTCAAGTGTAAGCCCTCTTAGGTCTACTTCTCTTTTTACTTTTCCTGATTTTGAAGTTATTATATTTCTAGTAGACTTTGTAACAGTAGTTTTCGGGTCTTTTTTAGCTATTTCTAAAGATTTAAAAGGTAAAGTCATTTTCATTATTCCGATTTGTACGATAGCTTCTTTTCTATTATTATCAACAGATACTACACTACCTTGTTGATTTAAAGTAATTACTTTTACTTCTTGTCCAACTTTTAATTCTTTTATTTCTTTTTTAGAAACTTTAGGAATTATCATACTCTCAACAGTAGGTTGTAATTTACCCATAGAACTTGATAACTCTTTTCTTAGAGCTTCTATTTGAAGATTTTTTTGTCTTGAAGACTCTTGTTTTTCTAACTCTCTAAGCTGTTTTATTATATTATTTACTTCTTCTTTTGCATCTTTAGTTATCTGAAGTGCTTCTTGTTTTGCTTTTTCTATTATTTTTTCTTTTTGTAGAGTTATTTTTTCTAATTTTTCATCATATTCGTATTTTAATTTTTCTATTTCCTCTTTTAATCTTTCTGCTTCTTCTTTATCCTTTTCAGTTTGAATTCTATTTTTTTCAACATTTTGAAGTACATCTTCTAAAGCTATATTATCGCTATCTATAAATTCTTTCGCTTTATTTATTACATACTCACTAAGTCCTAATTGTTTAGATATTGAAAAAGCATTAGATTTACCCGGAACTCCTATTAATAGTTTATAAGTAGGTGATAAAGTTTCTATATCAAAGTCTACTGCTGCATTTTCAATGCCTTCATTAGTTAAAGCATAATTTTTTATTTCAGTATAATGAGTAGTAGCTATACAACTAGAACCTATACTTTTAACTTCCTCTAAAATAGCCACTGCAAGCGCTGCACCTTCTATAGGGTCAGTACCTGCGCCTAATTCATCAAATATTACTAAAGAATTTTCAGTTAAAGAGTCTAAAATCTCAACTATATTAGTCATATGAGATGAGAATGTAGATAAACTCTGTTCTATACTCTGTTCATCTCCTATATCTGCAAATATATTATCATAAACACACATACTACTTCCATAATCTGCTGGTATATGAAGTCCACTTTGAGTCATAAGAGAAAATAGTCCAACAGTTTTTATAGTAACAGTTTTACCACCAGTATTCGGACCTGTTATTACCAAAGTATCAAACTCTCTACCTAAATAAACAGTATTTGGTACTACAGTTTTTGAATCTAATAAAGGGTGTTTACCATTTTTTACATTTATGTATTTATCTTCGTTTAAGAAAGGTTCTACTGCTTTCATACTCATAGAAAGTTTACCCTTAGCAAAAGCAAAATCTATTTGCCCAAGTATTTCTTGATTTGAAATTAAATCTTCACTAATTTCCCCAACCTTATTAGATAATTCTAAAAGTATCCTTTCTATTTCCTCTTGTTCAGTAAGTTTTAATTGTCTTAGTTCATTGTTCATATCAACTATACTCATAGGCTCTATAAATAATGTAGCACCTGATGATGATTGGTCGTGAACTATACCAGAAACATTAGACCTATACTCTGCTTTAACAGGTATTACAAATCTATCGCCTCTTAAAGATATTATATTATCTTGAAGATATTTTTGATAAGTACTAGAAGATATTATAGAATTTAACTTAGACCTTATGGATTGATTTTTTTGTACTATACGTCTTCTTATTTCTCTTAAAGTAGAAGATGCATTGTCACTTATTTCAACTTCACTTATTATAGCATTAAAAATACTATCCTCTATGTCCTTATGTGTATAAAGTCCGTTTGTCATACCTTGAATTATTGGATAATTAAATTCTTCGCTAGATGCTAAGCTATTTTTTAGATTTCTCGATACTCTTAAAGTATCTGCTATATTTAATAAACTAAGAGCATCTAATGAAGAACCTAAACTTGCTCTTTTTACTTTATCCTCTATATCATATATTCCACCTAGTTCAACGTATCCTCTCTTAGTTAAAATAGATTGAGTTTCACTAGTTTCTTGTAATCTATATTTTACTTCATCAAAATCATTACTCGGAGTTA
>JAGHEK010000098.1 GCA_017889265.1 Romboutsia sp.
AAACTCTCAACACCTATTTTAAAAGTTATGGGAATTTCGAAAAAATCTCTCATTTCTTGAATTCTATTTTTATAAGACCAGTGACTTTCTAAAAATAATCTTTTTATATTTTTTTCTTTTATTATTTCTTTTATCTTAAATAAAGTATCTTTAGGAAGTTCAAAACAACTCCCAGAATTTATAACTTCTAAAACACCGTATTTACCAGTTATATTTTCTAAAACTCCAAAATTAAGTTTATTTATTTCATCTTCAGAATTCGAATTATCTAATATATAATCACAAAAGCTACATTTTCCCCAAACACAAGGAAAACTTTTTAACAAAACTATCTCTCTTTTATTTTTCTTAGTTATCTCACTATATCTATCCATAAACTAATCCTTTATAATCTCATATTTTTAGGCATATTTTTCACCATAATTCCAACTAAAACTACTGCTAGAAATTTATCTAAATAATCAGTGAAAAATTGAGTAACGAATATGCTATAAAAACTAGGAATCCCAAAAGTATTAAGTATCTGAACTATATAAGAAGACCCAGCAGAAGTTACACCACCAAATATATAAGCAGCAATAAGTGCACTCAATACAGAAGTCGGTAATGCAAATGCAAAAACTCCTATTATAGTTTTAAATCCTTTTAAAAACCCTTTCTTATACATAATACCCGATATATATCCCGTACTTATTTGAACTGGAGCAAAAAATAACGAGTATATATCAAAAGTAATTCCACTTACTATACTCCCACAAAGACCAGTTAAAACACCTAGTTTAGGACCAAGTAAACAAGATATCAAAATAGTACCTATTGAATCCATATAAATAGGCAACTTTAAAGTAACGGCTATGAAAGCCCCCACTACGTTTAGTGCTACACCAACTCCCATTAGTGTAAGTTTTTTCACATTCATAACATTTCCTCCTTTTTAATTAGGAGAACCTATACACTTTTTACATAAAAAAAGCCGTATCTAAGGAAAAATCTTATATACTGCCACTATATAAATTACCTTAGTTTTTTATCCTTGGAGGTTCTCGAACAAGTCCTATGAAAATCATAGATTTTTTATTTTATTTTATCATAATATGTAGATATATTCTAGTAAATTTTATAATAAAAAACTACGTACTACTTAAAGTACGCAGTTTTTTATTTAATTATTTATTTTTATTTTAGGGTATCCACCATTTGTAATATCAGCAAAGTCCCAAATAGCTTCATTCCATCTTAAAGTAGTAGTATAGAAAGTTTTTTGTCTTAAATTTTCATCTGTTGCATTAAATATCTTTCCTGTAGTTTCATTTTTTACACCAGTTATACCAGTAGCTGAACTTCTTTCGTAAACTTTAGTAAAACTTGATTTAATTATATTTATATCAGTTGTATTTGCACTTGGAATAGATTTATATATACTATTTCCTACATCTCCTACACTCATACAATATTTAACAATACTAGTAGTTGCATCTCCTTCTATATATCCTATTAAACCTCCAATATGAGTTCCTTGACTAGAACTCTCTTTATTAACAGATACATTAGATAATGCATTTTTAACTGTAGTTCCATTAATAGAACCTACAATACCACCACCATAATCATTCCCTACAGTAACAGTGCCTTGAACAGATACATCTCCAACATAAGAATACATAGCCTTTCCTACTAATCCACCAGCATAACTTCCGGTAGTATTAATATTTACATTAGTTGCATTTACTTGCTCTATACTACTTGTCATACCTGCATAACCTACAAGAGAACCAACTTCTCCATTTGCAGTTATATTTATATTATTAAGATTTATTTTTTGTATATTAGCCATTTGACCAATTTGTGATGCTAAAGCCCCAACTCTAACACCTTGAGAATTGTCTATTGTAAAATCTTTAATATTAAGATTTTGTATAGTTCCAACAACAACATCTTCAAATATAGGTTTATTTCCGTTAGTAATAGAATATCCATTACCATCTAGTAGTCCCATAAATGGACCTTGTATATAAGTTGCACCTGTAGTACTTATAGTACTTAAATCAATATCGTTAACTAATTGATACTTCATCTGTAAAGAAGTAGGACTTTGACCTATATTTAATAAATCTTGCGCTGTTCTTATTTTAATTTTACCAAGTGTTATATTCAGATCTTTTTGTCTTACATAGCCTTCTTCACTCAATCTATCATTCATAAGAATACCATTTGCTGATTCAAGTATTTTAAAGTTTGAAATTACTGAATTCTTGATACCTTTTGCCAATCCATATTGAACATTAGGTAAGTAATCAGGACTTTGTATAACTATATTCTTTATATTAGAATAAGAAATCTTTTTAAATAATGTAGCATTTACATTATTAAATTTATGATTATTACCTTCGATTACTCCAAAGAATTCATCATTTATATAATATCCTTCTTCGTTTGGTATTCCAGTAAAATCTAAATCACGAGTTATATTGAATGTTCCACCTGGATTTTTCTTTATTTCTTCTATTAACTGAGTAGAACTAGTAATATCGATTTTATTTTTGCTATCATAAATAGTTCCAGCACTAAAGTCTCTAGTAGCACGTTTAACCGTACCGTATAATACACGTCTTACTGTATCAGTTTTAGTTCTATTACCATTTGCTGCATCTTGTTTCATAGCTTCAACATACATTTGTACTACTTCATCTTTACTGAAATATGGAATCGTACTTAAATTATCCTCAACTTCTTTATAACGGTCCATTCTAAACTGCTTAAATGTCATAGTACTATCGCTAGTAATTTTTCTTAATGCACTAAGATCTGAGGTAGACTTATTAGAACGATATTCTACGAATCCATCAGAGTAACCAGCATATGCCAACATTTCAAATCCTATTCTTTGTAAACTTCTAGAATCTGGTCTTCCATTGTCATTATGTGGTTGATACCAATGAACATCATAATGAGTTCCTGCACCATATTGGTTAATTCCAACTTCACCTGCTTTAGGTAATAAAGCTATATGATTATCCCATAAGTCTTCGACTGTCTTTAAGTTCATATTTCTAAATTCATCTGCAGTCAACTTTTTATATACAGTAATTTCTCCTCCAGTATCATTAGAAGTTCCTCCTAAAGTTGGTGGCGTTGTGTTTTCTGATCCTTCTGGACTATCTTCAATTGAGCTATCATCTACATCTTTATAACTTACTTGAACAGCTAATTTAGATTGTTCTTCTGGAGTTAATTGTAAAAATGCTAATCCATTTAAATAATCTAATAAATAGAAAGTATCAAACATTCCTTTATAATAACTATGAATCTTATCTTTTCCTTTAATACGGTCAAGTGTAAAGTTTACAGAAACATCATCTGAATAAGAATAGTCTTTAGTAAGGTTAAATACCATTCCATTTCTAGGGTCTAGCATTTGTGTTATAGTTCCATCTGCATTTTCTTCAGATAGCCCTCTACGATTATTTCCTTCATAGAAATAGTATCCGTCTTGATTATGAGCAGTTTCATGAGTAAATACTCTATATGCCCAATCAGAACCTATTGCACTACTTACAACCCAATAAACATCTGTACCATTTGCAAAAGCACTACTTCCATTTCCAGGAGCCATAGAATCTATAGCCTCATATACCCATTTAATAACAGGATCTTGAGTAGAACCTTTATCTTGAGTTCCTGGGTATTTTGAATTACTCGGGAAATCAAATCTAGTATCATATTGGACGTGTACTTTAGAGTTTAATCTACTAGTCGCATCATCTATGAACTCAGAAGATGTACCATAGAAATTACCAACTAATTTAGCATGGTTTTCCATTATCTTAAGCATTCCCTCTCTACCGTTAGATATATATTGAGGATATTTATTAGCACTTCCTATAATCATTTGAGAAGGCACTGAAATTAAATACATATCTTGTTGAGGTGCACTAAGTATTGGTAATAACATATTATTACGTTTTTTAAGCATATCCCATGCTCTATAAACCACTTGCTCTTCTTTTCCTACAATCGGTTGTTCATATAACATACCCTTGAAATTATGAGTAAACCAATCTTTAGCGTTAGTTTCTCCACCTATCGTAGTTATATAACCTTCTAGTAAACTTGATAAACCTTCTTTGCATCTAGGTTTTATTATTTTTTCATAGAATCTCATAGTTTCTTTAGTCAATCTATCATCTGAAGATGCTTTATTAACAGTGTCATTTACCCAATCTTCAAATAAATAATCTCCGTTAAATAATATTTCATCACTTATTCTTAAACCTCCGATATCAAAATTATACCATTTATCAAAATAAGTGTATGTGTATAATATCTTTTTATCGAAGTTTCCTGAAGAATCATAGAAATAACTTTTTATAATATCATTTAATACATTATTATCGATGTATATATTAAAATCATCTCTACTAGATATTATAGAAGTTATTACTTCTTTCATTCTAAGTAAAACACTTTCAGTATAGTAGTCTTTATATAATCTACTTTCTTTTTCTTTTGTAACTGTTTCTATTTCATCATAAGTCAACTTCTTAGCATCTTCTACTATTTTGTTAACAATACTAGAATTTAGGTCCAATACGTATTTGTTATAAGTATAATTTATACCTAAATTATCGATAGTATACTTAGTAATATTTCCTATTAACTTTTCAAAAGTTACATTATATTCTTCAACTTGATTGTCTTTATAAACTATCTTAATCTTTTTTATATCATCGTAGTTATCAGTATTTACACCGATTAATACTTTATTATTTTCAT
>JAGHEK010000099.1 GCA_017889265.1 Romboutsia sp.
GTATAAAAGCAGTTAATTTAGGTGTTGGTATGACTAACGCACACACATTAGAAGAATATATAAAAATAGAAGATTTAGTGAATTCTGCTAAAATGGTTACAGAAATAATAAAAGCTATATAAAGACTCTTTTTAGGGTCTTTTTTTGTTTTATAAAAAGTAATATAATAGACTTTGATTGGAGGCAGAGATGGCTAAGAAAAGAAAGTTTAAAAAAGAAGTTAAAATATTTTTTTTAGTAATAATATTTATAATCGTATATATAGTTGCTTATAAAATTTCTGAATCTTTAGGTAAAGTAAAAGATGAAGAAAAACAAGTAAAAGTAACTTATAATGAAGAAAAAGAAGATACTAGAAGTCTTATGAAACAATTAATAAGCAAGCAAAATGTGTATATATCGAATGATATAGCAGGAAATATAAAATTAAACTCTAATCATTGGGATGAAGTGAGACTTTTGTTTGAAGGTTTTTCAAAAATAAGAAAAGTAAGTGATATGACTCCTATTTATACTGGATATTCTGATGATGATATAAGATTTGAAACAGACCTTAATGTGTTTAGGATTTATACTGTAAAAAAAGAAGAATACTATAAAGTTCCAGTAAGTTCTAAAGAAGAATTTGGAAATATTCTAAACGAAAGTATATCTACTTCCTTTGATTTTGCTAAACAATATAAAAAATGGGAAAGTGTAGAGGTATCTTATAATGATAAAGAAACTAAAAAAATAAGTAAATGGAAGTTTGACGATTTATCCTATAAATTAGTTTCAAAAAGACCTGTTGGTAAAGTTCAACCATTAAAAAGTAGGGAAAGAAGTGAGTATAATTTTACTATCGATATAAAGGGTTCTAATTTTGAGATAAAAATTGAAACTATGGGCGAGGATTATGTAAAATTATCATCAGGTGATAAGGAAGGATACTATGAAGTTCCTAATGTTTTATATAACTATCTAAAAAATGATATATTTAAAATAAAATAGTGCCTAGGCACTATTTTATTAATTCATCAGCAACTCTATAAATTGGACCTGCTCCGGCAGTTATAACCAAATCGTTTTCTTTTACATTTTCTTTTAAATAATCAACTATTTCATCGAATGAGCTAATATAAACTACATCTACATTGTTTTGATATAACTTTTCTACTAAATCCTTTGAATGAACTTCATTTTTATCAATTTCTCTAGCAGCATAAATATCAGTTATTATAACTTTATCGGCACTATAAAATGCCTCACTAAATTCGTTTAATAAAGATTTAGTTCTAGTATAAGTATGAGGTTGGAATATACACCATAAGTTAGATTTTTTCATTCTTTTAGCAGCAGATAAAGTAGCTTTAAGTTCAGTAGGGTGATGAGCATAATCATCTACTACTAAAGCATTGTTATACTTTCCTTTTACTTCAAATCTTCTACCAACACCAGTATATTTTTTTATGTTTTCTTTTATCATATCAAGCTCTATTCCTGAAACATAAGCAGTAATTATAGCAGCAGTAGCATTGAATATGTTATGAATACCTGGTACAGAAAGTTCAAATCTACCAAGTTTATTATTATCTAAAGTTATATCAAATCTACCAAATCCGTCATCATCAAAATCTATATTAGATATCACAGCATTATTATCTTTATTAGTTCCGTACTTTATTATACTTGCTTTTATATCGTGAAGTATATCTTTAGTATTTTCATCATCGCCATTTATTATGAAATATCCATCATTAGGAAGTAGTTTACCAAATTTATTAAATGATGCTTTTATTTCATCTATTCCAGAGAAGTAGTCAAGATGATCTTTTTCTATATTTAAAACTATAGATATTTTTGGGTTGAAATTTAGAAAACTATCAACGTATTCACAAGCTTCTGTTATAAAATATTTTGAATTTCCAATTTTTATATTTCCACCTATAGTGCTTAGATTACCACCAACTAATATAGTAGGGTCTAAGTTTGCAAATTCAAAAATAGTAGATAGCATAGAAGTAGTTGAGGTTTTTCCGTGAGTACCTGCAACTGCAATTGAGTTTTCATATTCTCTCATTATATGACCTAAAAATGCAGCTCTATTTATTATAAGTTTATTTTTTTCTTTTGCACAAACAAGTTCTTCATTGTCTTCGCTAATAGCAGCAGTATGAACAACCATATCTATATCATCAGTTATATTTTCTTTTTTATGGCCTATAAAAATATTTGCACCTTGAGATTTTAAATTATCAATAAGGTAAGATTCGTTTGAATCAGAACCTGATACGTCGTGTCCTTTATTTAGGCATATTTTTGCTAAAGCACTCATACTTATGCCACCTATGCCTATAAAATGTATTTTCATAAAATCACCTTTCTTTTTACTAACTTCTATTAACATACATTGTATTTATGATATAATATAGTATCTTAATTATTGATATTTAATGATATTTGTACATATAATACTATATTATATATAATATTTAAAAATAAAACAAAACATTACCATTATAACATAATAAGTATTTATATGCATTATTTAGTTATTAAAATTATAGAAAGAGGAAATAGATATGAAATTTAAGAGAACGGAAAGAATAGGAGCAACTGTAAAAATATTATCGGATAATCCAAATAAAGTATTTACTCTTAGTTATTTCACTAATAAATTTAATTCTGCAAAGTCGACTATAAGCGAAGATTTATTAGTAGTTAAAAATGTTTTCGAAAAACTTGAACTTGGGAAAGTTATAACTATTCCTGGTGCAGCTGGGGGAGTTAAATATATACCTAAAACTTCTAAAACTGAAAATGAAGAATTTTTACTTAAATTATGTGAAAAAATAAATGATTCATCGAGAGTATTATCGGGAGGATTTTTATATTTAGTAGATATAATTTATGACCCTTCAATAGCATCTAATATAGGTAAAATTATGGCATCTAATATAGATTATTCTGAAGCGGATTATGTTGTAACTATGGAAACTAAAGGTATACCTATGGCACTTATGACTGCTAAGGCTATGAATTTACCTCTTGTTATAATAAGAAAAGATATAAAAGTATCTGAAGGACCAACTCTTAGTACAACTTATGTAAGTGGAGATAATACAAAAGTAAAAAGTATGAGTTTACCAAGAAAAGCTATAAAAGAAAATAGCAAGGTGATAATAGTTGACGATTTTATGAGAGGTGGAGGAACTATAAAGGGTATGATGGACTTAATGAACGAGTTCTCTGCTGAAGTTATAGGAGTAGGGGTATTCATATCTACCACTAATCCTAACGAAAAAATGGTTGACAATTATATTTCATTAATGGAATTAGATGAAGATAATAAAGTAAGACCTAATTTAAAGACTTTTAAGGATGAATATAAAAATTTTTAAACAAAATAAAAATAAAAAAAGGATATTGAGTGTAGATGTAGAAATTTTATAAACATAAGAAAAACAAAAATAAACGGTGTCAAAAATAAGGGGGATCATAAGATGAATATAACTGATGTTAGAGTAAGAAAAGTAACTGATGAGGGGAAAATGAAATGTATAGTTTCATTAACTTTTGATAATTTATTTGTAGTACATGATATAAAGGTTATAGAAGGTAATAACGGGTTATTTATAGCAATGCCAAGTAGAAAAATAGGAGAAGGGAATTTTAGAGACATAGCTCATCCTATAAATGCTGAAATGAGACAAATGTTAGAAGACGTTGTTCTAAAAGCATACCATGAAGCATTAGCACAATTAGAAGTTGCTGCTGAGTAAAAAGAGTCATTTTCGACTCTTTTTTTATTTTTATAATGTAAATATACGTTTGAATGTATACATTTTATTAAAAAAATGATATTATAGTAATTAATGTGAAAAAATTATGAAATGGAAGTGAAACTATGAGTTTTAAGGCTTTAATCCTTGCTGCAGGCAAAGGTACTAGAATGAAGTCGAAATATCCAAAAGTAATACATAAAGTATGCGGTAAAGAAATGGTAAACCATGTAATTGGCGCATCAAAAAATGCTGGCGTAGATGAAGTTATAACAATACTTGGTCACGAAGCTGAAATAGTAAAGGAAAAATTAGAAAAAGGCACTTTAACTGTTATGCAAACTGAACAATTAGGTACAGGGCATGCTGTTAAAATGGCTAAAGATTATATAGATGATGAAGATACAGTATTAGTTCTTTGTGGGGATACTCCACTTATAAAAGAAGAAACTATAAAAAAATTATTTGATTATCATAAAGATAACAAATACCATGCAACAGTTTTAACTACTATTATAGAAAATCCTACTGGATACGGAAGAATAATAAGAGATGAAAATGATGACTTATTAAAAATAGTAGAACAAAAAGATGCAACATACAAAGAAAAAGAAACTAAAGAAATAAACTCTGGTATTTATTGCTTTAATGGAAAATCTTTAAGAGAATCATTAGAGTTAATTGATAATAATAATGCACAAAATGAGTATTATTTAACTGATACTATAAAAATAATCAGGGAAGAAGGTAATAAAGTTGGGGCATTTAATGGTTCAAAAATAGAAGAACTTATGGGTGTGAACTCTAGGGTTGAACTTTCAAAAGCAGAACAAATAATGAAACAAAGAATAAATGAACTTCATATGGTAAATGGAGTTACTATAATAGATACTACTTCTACTTATATAGAGTGTGATGTTGAAATTGGAAATGATACTATAATATATCCTGGAGTTATGATTTCTAAAAATTCTAAAATAGGTTCAAACTGTACAATAGGAATGAATAGTAAAATATCTAATTCAAAGATAGGTGATAATACAACTATAGAAAATTCAACAATCATAGATAGTGAAGTTGGTGAAAATACTTCTGTTGGACCTTATGCATATTTAAGACCTAATTCTAAATTAGGAAATAATGTTAAAATAGGAGACTTCGTAGAAGTTAAAAATGCAACTATAGAAGACAATTCAAAAGCATCTCATCTATCTTATATAGGTGATGCACACGTTGGAAAAGATGTAAATATTGGTTGTGGAGTTGTATTTGTAAATTATGATGGGAAAAATAAGCACAAATCAATAGTAAAAGATGGAGCATTTATAGGTTCTAATTCAAATTTAGTTGCTCCTGTCACAATTAATGAAAAAGGATATATAGCAACAGGCTCAACTATAACTAAAGACGTTCCTCAAGGTGCTTTAGCAGTAGCAAGAAAAAGACAAGAAAATAAAGATGGTTGGGTAGAAAGAAAAAATAGGTAAAATTTTTAAAATTTTAAATAAATACAAAAGATTAGAGTTTTAGGAGGATATGATGAATACTAGTGGTAGTGAAATCAAAATATTTGCAGGAAATGCATCGAAGGAATTAGCACAAAAAATAGCTGATTGTATAGGTGTTAGTGTAGCTGATTGTGAAGTTGGTACATTTAGCGATGGGGAAATAAGTGTTAATATATACGAGGTTGTAAGAGGTTGTGATGTTTTCTTAGTTCAATCGACTAATAGCCCAGTAAATGAGCATTTAATGGAATTATTAATAATGATTGATGCATTAAAAAGAGCATCAGCAGGTAGAATAACTGCAGTAATACCTTATTATGGATATGCAAGACAAGATAGAAAAGCAAAACCGAGAGATCCAATAACTGCTAAATTAGTTGCTAATTTATTAACAGCAGCAGGAGCGGATAGAGT
The DNA here is from genome assembly GCA_017889265.1 of Romboutsia sp. Taxonomy (GTDB): domain Bacteria; phylum Bacillota; class Clostridia; order Peptostreptococcales; family Peptostreptococcaceae; genus JAGHEK01. Next base: position 5,684 of record JAGHEK010000099.1, read on the forward strand.
TCTTACAATGGATTTACATGCATCTCAAATACAAGGGTATTTTGATATACCACTAGACCATTTACAAGGAGGAAAATTATTAGCTGAATACTTTAATAGTAAGAATATAGAAGATTTAGTTGTTGTATCTCCTGATTTAGGAAGTGTAACGAGATCGAGACAATTTGCAAATGGATTAGAAGGAGATGTCCCTTTAGCTATAATAGATAAGAGAAGACCTAAAGCTAACGTATCTGAGATAATGAACATAATAGGAGATGTTAAAGATAAGAATGTTATATTATTCGATGATATGATAGATACAGCGGGTACTATTTGTAATGCAGCTAATGCACTTAAGGAATGTGGAGCTAAAAATATTTATGCTTGTTGTACTCATGCAGTTTTATCAGGACCTGCAGTTACAAGAATTGATGAGTCAGCTATAAGTGAGTTAATAGTTTTAGATACTATAAAACTTCCTGAAGAAAAACAATTAGATAAAATAAAAGTAATATCAACTGCACCACTTTTTGCAGATGCAATAAGAAAAATATTCTCAAACGAATCAGTAAGTATGTTATTTTAATTTTAAGATATGGGCTAGATTTTTTTAATCCAGCCTGTATCTTTTAGTATATAAAAATAAAAAAGTGTTAAGTATTAATAAAAGCCAATTACTATTTAAAAGTTATGATTTTTTATAAATTTTTAAATAAATATTTAGATGATATTTCAAAATTACATATAATTATTTTATTATTAGTAATTATATTTTTAGAAATAATTATATATTTAAAATATGGTTTTAGTATTTATACTTGCAAATATTATATTTTTATACCATTTATGATGATTATATCTATAATAGATTATTACACTATGTATGTGTATGATGAGATTATATTTAGTGCTATATTTATACAATTAATACTATTTTTTATAAATGTGAATATTGAAAATAGCTATATAATTACTTTTACTATTACATTTTTTATAAGTTATTTATTATATAAAATCACTAAATCCATAGGAGAAGGTGATATTTATTTTTATTTATTTTGTTCATTTTTAATTGAGTATAACTATATAATACATTTTTTATTTTTACCATTTTTAATTTCATTACCATATTGTATTTACAATCTAAAAAATAGAAATACAAAAATACCATTTACGCCATTTATATCATTATCAACTTTAGCAATATTGATATTTTAGGCGTATTTTAAATTATAAGGAGGAAAATATGTACGTAGTAGTTGGGCTAGGAAATCCAGGAAAACAATATGAAAAAACTAGACATAACGTAGGTTTTGATGTAATAGATATCATTTCTAAGGAGTTTGATATACCAGTTAATAAAATTAAACATAAAGCTTTAGTAGGAGAAGGAAGAATAGGAAATAATAAAGTTTTATTAGTAAAACCTCAAACATATATGAATTTAAGTGGAGAAACTTTAATAGATATTTATAATTACTATAAAGTGGATTTAGAAAATATTATAGTCATATATGATGATATAGATTTAGATGTTGGAAAAATTAGAATAAGAAAAAAAGGAAGTGCGGGAACTCATAATGGAATGAGATCTATTATAAAATGTCTTGGAAGTGGAGATTTTCCAAGAATTAGAGTTGGTGTATCAAAGCCTGAGAAAGGTCAAGATTTAGCTAATTTTGTGTTATCAAGATTTAAAAAAGAGGAAGAAATTGATTTACAAACAGGTTTTGAGAAAGCATATAAATCTGTTGAGAGTATTATAATTGAAAATGTTGATACTGCTATGAATAAGTATAACGGTTAAAAGGTGAATTTGATATGAAAGATGTTTTTTTATATCCTTTAGAAAATTTAGAAGAATATAATGAATTATTAAATCAAATAAATTCAAGTGGAAATATAGTTACTAGTGGACTTATAAATTCTCAGAATACTCATATTATATATTCTTTGTTTGAAAATTTAAAAAAACAGATTATTTTCGTAACTAGTAGTGATTTAGAAGCTAAGAAAGTTTATGAGGATTTAAATGTTTATATCCTTGATTATATAGAATACTTAGGGTTTGAGGATGTTTTATTTTATCATTTAGATGCTAAAGATAGGACTCAAGATGCTAAAAAATTAAAAGTCTTAATGAGACTTATAAATAACGAAAATTTTGTTTTAGTAACTTCAGTAGAAGCTATATTAAAAAAATATATACCTAAAGATATTTTAGCTAAAAATATATATGATTATAAAGTTTCGGATACTATTAATATAGATGAATTTAATAAAAAGTTAGTCGAGTTAGGATATGAGAGAGTATCTAAAGTAGAAGGTTTTGGTCAATTTAGCATAAGAGGTGGAATAATAGATATATTCTCTTTGCAATATTCAAATCCAATTCGTATAGAACTTTTTGATGATGAAATAGAATCTATACGTATTTTTGATGTATTTTCACAAAAATCAGTTAAAAAAATAGATAATTTTACTTTAATTCCTTCTAGGGATTTTATTTATCCTTTAGATATAGATTTATCTAAAATTAAATCTGAATTAACTAAAAATACAGATGAAGATATTTTAGATGATATAGAAAAAATCTCTTCTAAAATATATTTTGAAGGAATTGAAAACTATATAGACTATATGTACAAAGACGAAAATAAGAGTATATTTAGCTATATGAAAGAAGATTCATTAATATTTTTTAGTGATATAAGTAGGTCTAAAGAAAGATGTATAAATTATCTTAATGAATTTAAAGATAATTATAACCTTAATTTAGAAAGAGGACTTGCACTTAAAACTCAAGGGGAATTGCTTTATGAGTTTGAACATTTAGAGTATTTAATAAACGATAAAAAGGTTATTTTAAATACTTTGTTACCTAAGAAATTAGATTATTTTAATGTTAAGCATTATATAAATTTTGAATGTAGGGAAGTTATAACATTTAATAAAAATATAAATTTATTATCGCAAGAATTGAATTCACTAAAATCTGACGGATATAAGATAGTGATTGCCACTAATACTTATGAAAGAGCAGAAAAACTACATAAAGAATTATTTGATTTAGGAATAGAAAGTATTTTATCTAAAGATAGAAACTTTTCAATAAAATCATCTCAAATTTTTATAACTTCTGCTAGATTAAGAGCAGGATTTTTATATAAATCTATAAAGTTCATAGTAATAACAGATAACGAAATTATAGGTGTTCATAAGCAGTCTACTAAGCCTAAAAAGAAAAAAGGCAAGAAAATAGAAAGTTTTTTAGAACTTAAAATTGGAGACTATGTAGTTCACGAAACTAGCGGTATAGGTAAGTATGTAGGAATAGAGCAAATAACTGTAAATAATATTAAAAAAGACTATATGAAGATAGTATATAGAGCAGGAGATAGCTTATACGTTCCGATAGATCAAATGGATAAAGTTCAAAAATATATAGGTTCAGAAGATGTAAAACTTAATAAATTAGGTACTAGCGATTGGGTTAAAGCCAAAACAAAAGTCAAAAAAGAAATAGAAGATATGACTAAAGACTTAATAGAACTTTATGCAAAAAGAGAGAAAATAAAAGGTTATAAATTTTCTGAAGATACTCATTGGCAAAATGAATTTGAAGCATTATTTCCTCACCAAGAAACTACGGATCAATTAAAAGCCATAGAAGAAACTAAAAAGGATATGGAATCTGATAAGGTTATGGATAGGCTTGTTTGTGGTGATGTAGGATACGGTAAAACAGAAGTAGCTATAAGGGCTGTTTTTAAAGCTTGTATGGATAAAAAACAAGTTGCAGTATTAGTTCCAACTACTATACTTGCTCAACAACATTATTCTACTTTTTCGGATAGATTTAAAAACTATGATATAAGAGTTGAAGTTTTAAGTAGATTTAAAACTCCAAAAGAACAAAAAAAGATCATAGAAGATACTAAAAAGGGATTAGTAGATGTTTTAATTGGAACTCATAGAATAGTTTCAAAAGATATTGATATACCTAATTTAGGTCTTGTAGTAGTAGATGAAGAACAAAGATTTGGTGTGAAACATAAAGAATCACTAAAGAAAATAAAATCTACTGTTGATGTTTTAACTTTATCTGCAACACCTATACCTAGAACTTTACATATGTCATTAAGTGGTATAAGAGATATGAGTGTCATAGAAGAACCTCCTCAAGAAAGATATCCTGTAATAACTTATGTAACTGAGGCAAAAGAGAGTATAATCCAAGATGAGATAGAAAAAGAATTATCTAGAGGTGGGCAAGTATTTTTTATCTATAATAGAGTAGAAAAAATAGATGAAATGGCTAGTATAATAAAAAACTTAGTAAAAGATGCTAAAGTAGCGGTAGCACACGGTAGAATGACTTCAAAAGAGCTAGAAAATGTTATTTTAGGATTTTTAAATAAAGAGTTTGATGTTTTAGTTTGTACTACTATAATAGAGACAGGTATGGATATTTCAAATGCTAATACTATGATTATTTATGATGCAGATAAAATGGGACTTGGACAACTTTATCAGTTAAGAGGAAGAGTAGGTAGAAGTAACAGACAGGGATATGCATATTTGATGTATGAAAAAGATAAATCTCTTAGTGAAGTAGCAGAAAAAAGATTAAAGGCGATAAAAGAATTTACCGAATTTGGTTCTGGATTTAAAATAGCTATGAGAGATTTAGAAATAAGAGGAGCAGGTAATATACTTGGTTCTAAACAACACGGTCATATGGCAGTTATAGGGTATGATTTATACGTTAAGATGTTAAATGAAGCTATAAGCAAAGTAAAAGGTGAAGAATATAAAGAAGAAATAGATGTTGAGATAGATTTAAATGTTAATGCATATATTCCAGATACGTATATACCTGATGAGGCTACTAAGATTGATATATACAAAAAAATTGCATCTATTGAAAATAAAAAAGATTTAATAGAAATAAAAGAAGAATTAGAAGATAGATTTTCTGATATTCCTAGGTCTGTATCAATACTTCTTAAAATAGCGTATATAAAAACTCTTTGCAAAAAATTAAAAATAGAAAAAGTAAGACAAATTAATAATGAAATAATTCTTTTACCTTTAACCAGATATAAAACTAAAAATAATTCTTATAAAATAGTAGATGAACTAGAAGAATTGTTAGAAAATATTATAAAAACTAAAGCAGGAGAGTGAGACATTTGAAAAAACTATTACTTACAATAATTTCTTTATTAACTAGTTTTTCATTGGTAGCGTGTAGTTCATCTATAAAAGATGATGATGTAGTAGCCACAGTAAATGATGAAAGAATTACTGTAAAAGATTATAGGTCTACACTTAGATTTTATGAAGATTATATGGAATCTATATACGGTAAAGAAATATGGGATACAGAGGTATCTGACGGTGTAACTTATAAAGAAGAATTTAAAAATATGATTCTTCAACAGATGATAGATATGCAGGTGATATATAAAAAAGCAAAAGCTGACAATCTATTACCAACAGGTGTTGAAGTAGAAGAAGCAGTAGATACTTTAAGAGCTAATATAGATGGTGATGAGGAATTTAAGAAAAAGCTAGAGGAAGCGGGTATAGATGAAAATTTCCTTATTAAACAACAAGAAATGGATTTAGCTTTAAATAAATACAAAAAAGATTTTGATACGAAAAATGAAGTTAATGACCATGAAATACAAAAGTATTATGATGAACATAAAGATGAATTCCATAAAAATGAAAGAAAAGTTTCTCAAATATTTATACCAACTGTTAATCCAGATATGACTCCTTATAATGAAAAACAAAAAGAAGAAGCTAAGAAAAAAGCAGAGGAAGCTTTGCAAAAGATTAATTCTGGTGAAGAATTCTCAAAAGTAGCTAAAGAATATTCAGAAGATGTTCAAACTAAAGATTTAGGTGGAGATTTAGGATATATAAAAAAGGATACCACTCCTAAAGAGTTTGATGAAGTTATCTTTTCTTTAGAACCTGGTCAAGTTTCTGATGTATTTGAAACTGAACAAGGTTATTATATAGTTAAGCTTTATGAGGTTATAGATGAACAAATACCTCTTGATAATGCCAAAGAAGATATAACTAATATTTTATTAGAAGAAAAATACGTTAAATTTATAGAGGAAAGTTCTAAAGAAGCGAATGTAGAAATTGATGAAGATATAGTAAAAAAAGTAGAGTTTTAAAAAGGCCGAAAGGCCTTTTTATATTTTATTTCTGTAATCCTTTGGACTAACTCCGGTAAACTTTTTGAAAGTTTTTGAGAAACTAAGTGGATCTTTATATCCAATTGAATTTGAAATATAACTTATAGAATAATTTGTAGATTTTAAGAGATTAGATGCTTTATTCATTCTAAATTCCAATAAAAATTCTTGTGGAGATACATTTAGATTTTTTTTAAACAATGTATATAAATAACTTCTATTTAGTCCAACATAATTTGCTATATCAGTTATTTTTATATTATTAGAAAAATTACTATCTATAAATTCTATTGATTTTCTTATATAAAGTTTTTCATAAGAAGTATCTGATTTAATTGGTTCTTTTTTTAAATGTTTTGATAAAGTACTCAAAAATAAATATAATAGCCCTTGTAATTTTAAGTCATCAGATAGCGACATAGTTTTTGTATTTAACATTTCAAATATATATTTTTTTATTTCATCATCATATGCACAGCTAAATATTAAATTATCCAAATTTAAAGAGTTTAAATATTTACTAGCTTTTATACCATTAAAACTTATCCATACGTATTCCCAAGGTTCGTTTTCATCTGCCTCATAATAGGTTAATTCATTTGGTTTTATTATAAATCCCTGATTTTTATCTAAATAATATATTTTATCATTAACTTTATACTTACCTTTTCCATTTAGTATATAATGGATTAAAAAGTTTTCCCTTATTGCAGGTCCGAATGAATGACAAGGCAAACATTTTTCAATACCACAATAACATAAATATAAATCTGAAATATCGTTATTAGTATTTTCTAAGTATCTAACCGTATCATTTTCAAAATATGTATATTTTGACATACAAAATCCCCTTTTACAAAATATATAACATAAAAATATGTTTTAATAACATTATTACATATATTTTTTATACATAAAACCATATAATTTAAGTATACCAAAGAAATTGGAGGATATTATGATAATATATAATAAAGAAAGTAAAACGTTTAACTTAAGTACTAAGAAAACTAGTTATATTATAAAAATTTTAGATACTAATCATATAGCACATATATATTGGGGAAGTAAAATAAAATCACAGAATTTAGATTATGTTATAAGACGTAGAAATTGGGGGAGTTTTTTAACTAATACAGACAATATAGAAAACTTTATGTTAGAAGCTACACCTCAAGAGTATCCTGGATATGGGAGTACTGATTTAAGAAGCCCTGCGATAGAATTGCTATTTGAAGACGGTAGCAGTGCAACAGATTTTAGATATAAATCACATAATATATATAATGGAAAAAATAAACTTAAAAATCTTCCAGCAACTTATGTAGAAAGTGATGATGAAGCTACTACTTTAGAATTAAATCTTATAGATAGTTTAAAAAATATAGAGGTAACGTTAGTATATACTGTTTTTAGAGATTTTGATGCTATTACTAGAAGTGTTAGAGTTAAAAATAATTCTAAAGATGATTTGAGAATAAATAGAGTTTTAAGTGCTAATGTTGATTTTAAAGACAGTGATTATGAATTATTACAACTTTCTGGTGCTTGGGCAAGAGAAAGACATATAATAAGAAATAAAATAAGAAGTGGTAGTCAAAGTATAGAAAGTAGAAGAGGAGCAAGTAGCCACGCTCAAAATCCATTTATAGCACTTGTTAGAGAAAATACTACTGAAAATTACGGTGAGGTTTATGGATTTAGTTTAGTTTATAGTGGAAATTTTTTAGCTAATGTAGAAGTTGATATGTATGAGAATACAAGAGTACAAATAGGATTAAATCCATTTGATTTTAGTTGGTTATTAAAAGAAAATGAAGAATTTATAACTCCGGAAGCAGTTTTAGTTTATTCAAATAAAGGTTTAACAGGAATGAGCCATATCTATCAATGTCTTTATGGAAAACGTTTATTAAGAGGTGAGCATAGAGATAAAATAAGACCTGTACTTATAAATAACTGGGAAGCTACTTATTTTGATTTCAATGAAACTAAAATAAAGGAAATAGCCTACGAAGCTAAAAAATTAGGTATAGAATTGTTTGTACTAGATGACGGTTGGTTTGGTGAAAGAAATAGCGACGAGTCATCTTTAGGGGATTGGTTTGTAAATGAAACTAAAATAAAAGGTGGACTTAAAAAGTTAGCTGATGAAATAAACGATATGGGACTTGAATTTGGTTTATGGTTTGAACCAGAAATGGTATCACCTGTGAGCGAACTTTATAAATCTCATCCAGATTGGTGCATACATATCCCAGGAAGAAATAAATCAGAAGCTAGAAATCAACTAATACTTGATTTATCAAGAAAAGACGTTTGTGATTATATAATAGAAAAAATAAGTGATATTTTAAATTCTGCTAAAATATCTTATGTTAAATGGGATATGAATAGAAATATGTCAGAGATTGGTTCGGCTAAACTACCTAAAGAAAGACAAAAAGAAGTAGCTCATAGATATATGTTGGGATTATATAGAGTTTTAGAAGAAATAACTTCTAGATTTCCGAATGTTTTGTTTGAGAGTTGTTCAGGAGGAGGGGGTAGATTTGATCCAGGAATGTTATACTATATGCCTCAAACTTGGACTAGTGATAATACAGATGCAATAGAAAGGCTTAAAATACAATTTGGTACATCTTTAGTCTATCCAAATGCATCTATGGGTTGTCATGTATCAGATGTTCCTAATCATCAAGTGGATAGAATAACTCCGATAGAAACTAGAGGTATAGTAGCTATGTCAGGAAATTTTGGTTACGAGTTAGATATAACTAAATTATCTGATTTAGAAAAAGATGCTATAAGAAAGCAAATAGATATTTATAAAGAAATTAGAGAAACTATACAGTTTGGAGATTTTTATAGATTACTTAGTCCATTTGAGAATAATGATACTGCTTGGATGTTTGTATCAAAAGATAAAAAAGAAATAGTAGTTAGTTTTGTAAGAACTTTAGCTAAACCAAATCCAAAATTTGTATCATTAAAACTTGTTGGATTAGACGAGGATTCAAGTTATGAAATAAAAGGAGAGAATTTAGTTTTAGGTGGAGATGAACTTATGAATATAGGTTTAAACGTTCCAGAGCTAAAAGGGGATTATGATTCTAAAATGTGGATACTAAAGAGATTGTAGATAATTATTTATATTATTAGACCTGCAGTTTATGCAGGTTTAATCAATATAAATAATTGTTTTTATTTATTTCCTACATATGTATTAATATAAACTTTTTTCTATAATAGGTTTAAATATTAAATTTTCTATTGAATTTATGAATAGATTTTATATATAATATAAAGAAATTAAACTTTCGATATGGCTATTTAAATATATAGCTTTTTTTGAATAATTTTATAAAATAAGGTAAAAATAAGGTTAAAAATAACAGAGGAGGAAAGAATCAAAAATGAGAGCAACTGGAATTGTAAGAAGAATGGACGATTTAGGTAGAATAGTAATACCTAAGGAAATAAGAAAGACTCTTAGATTAAGAGAAGGAGATCCACTTGAAATATTTACAGCAAAAGATGGAGAAGTTATTTTAAAAAAATATTCACCAATGGGTGAGTTAAACCAATTTTCTCAAGAATATTCAGAAACTTTAGGAGAAGTTTTAGGTCATGGAGTTATAATAACAGATATAGATTCTATAATAGCTACATCTAAAATTTCTAAAGATGAGTACAATACTCAAAAAGGAATAAGTAAAGAAATAGAAAGTATAATAGAAAACAGAGAAATGAAAGTCTTAAAAGGAGAAGACGTAATACCTGTATATGAAGGTGATAGAAATACATATAAAGAACAAATAATCGCGCCTATGATAAGTTTATCAAGAGATGTTATAGGAACTATAATAATGGTTTCAAAAGAAGAAGGAGCTTTATCTAAAGCAAACGAAGATATCTTAAAAATAGCAGCAAACTTCTTAGGAAAACAAGTACAGTAATTTTATATCGTATAAAAATTTTGTGATTATCTATAAAAATACTCTTTTCAAATATGAAAGAGTATTTTTTATTTTATAAATACTTAAATTAGAATATAATTATAA
>JAGHEK010000014.1 GCA_017889265.1 Romboutsia sp.
AATCCTACAAAAAATACTATTTTTTAAATTATACACAATGTCTAAACATATGTAAACAACTTATTTTCATTAATTTTTTACCAAGCAAATTACTTAATCTAAATTTTACTTCACTTAATATACTCTATCCATTGATATTACTCAATTTATAAACATTTCATCTTTAAAACAACCTGGTAAAAAATTATTACAATCCAATCTGCCTAATAAGTAACACACTTCCATCTACATTTATGCTATTTTTTTCTTCACTAACTTCATTAGATACCCCAAGAGGTAAATAAAACTTCATCTCATAATTATCAAGAGGGTATTTAAATCCTTTTAGAGTAACTTTTGAATTTTCAATAGGTATAATAGAAACCACTTGACCTATACCAAAATCAAATTCTTTATACTCATTTACCAAAATAAAAATCTCCTCGTATTCAGATATAATTTTAGTTTGTATCCCTAAACTTTTTACATAATACAAAAAATTTATATTGGCAAGAGTATGATCTATTCTTCCACCAAGCGATGAGAAAAAATCTATACTTTTTGCTCCTATTTCTTTTGCCAAAATGGTTGCAAGTTGCATATCAGTTTCATCTTTTTCTTTATTAAACTTTCTAAATTCTACGTTCTTTTTTTTATAATACTCTAAAACTTCTTCATTTATAGAATCTAAATCTCCAACTATATAATTAGGGACTAAACCCAATTTATACATATGGTTAGCCCCTCCATCACAACATATTATTAAATCATAATTTTTTACTTTTTGTTTTATTAAATCATAGTCGTTTATTTGACCGTTTAAAAATATACAAGCTCTCATAACATTAAATTCTTGAGTTTTCTCTAAACTCTAAAACAGTTTTGTTTATATCATCACTTCCAAATATCGCAGAACCTGCAACTATTACATTAGCACCTGCTTTTACTACTTCTTTTATGTTGTCGGGTTTTATTCCACCGTCTACTTGAATATCTATATTTAGATTTTTCTTAGTTATCAATTTTTTTAGTTCTTTTATTTTATCTATTGTTTCTTCTATAAAAGATTGACCACCGAATCCTGGATTTACACTCATAACTAAAACCATATCAATATCTTTTAAAATATGTTTTATAGTTTCTATCGGCGTTGCTGGATTTATTGCAACCCCTGCTTTTTTGTTGTAAGATTTTATATTTTGGATTGTTCTATGAAGATGTTTACAAGCCTCTTGATGAACTACTATTATATCGCATCCTGCATCACAAAAATCTTTTATATAATTATCTGGATTTTCAATCATTAAGTGTGCATCAAATACCATATCAACATTTTTTCTTAAGGACTTTATAACCATAGGTCCTAAGGTTATATTAGGAACAAAATGACCGTCCATAACATCTATGTGAAGGTATTCGCAACCTGCTTTTTCTACTTTTTTAACATCTTCTAATAATCTTGAAAAATCTGCCGACAATATTGAAGGTGCTAATTTAATCATACTAGTATCTCCTTTTTTTATTTCTTATCTCATTTAAAAGTTGTATATAACTATCGTATCTTTTTTTCTCTATTTTATTTTCTTTAACTGCTTCTTTTACCGAACAATTAGGTTCATTTTCGTGAATACATCTACTACCGAATTTACATTCATCAAATTTATCAAATTCAACAAAATATTCTTTAAGTTCATCTTCTTCAATATCATCAAGTACCAAAGAGCTAAATCCAGGTGTATCTGCAACCATAGAATTTTCTCCTAGTTTTAAAAGCTCGGCGTGACGAGTAGTATGTTTTCCTCTTTTTATTTTTTCACTTACATCTCCAGTTTGTAGATTAAAGTTTTTATCTATTTCATTAAGCAAACTTGATTTTCCTACCCCAGAAGGTCCAGCAAAAACTACTACACTATTTTTTAGTTCTTCTTTAACTTTTTCTATACCTATTTTTTCTTTTGTGCTTACAGGTATCACTTTATAAGTATTTTGATATATGTTTTTTATTTCTTCTAATACATTTTCATCATCTAAATCTATTTTAGTAAGTATTATAACTACTTCTAGATTTTCTTTTTCTGCCAAAACTATGAATCTATCTAATAAAGAAAGATTAGGTGATGGATTTTTTACTGCAAATACGATAAGAGCTTTATCTACATTGGCTATTGCAGGTCTTATAAGTTCTGATTTTCTTTCTTTGATTTTTTCTACTATTCCTTTTTTATTTTCAAAATCAACTATACTAATTAAAACATCATCGCCTACTAAAGGAGTCATTTTTTCTTTTCTAAATATTCCTCTAGCTCTACATTCGTATAAATCTTTACCGTCATCAACATAATAAAATCCACCTATCCCTTTTATAATCTTTCCTTCTATCATAAAATTTCTCCTTAACTAATATTTTACTACTTATTCTTGAGGTTGTTCTGGATTTGTTGTAGTTCCCCCATTATCTGTACTTCCTTCGTTATTTCCTGGGTTTGAATTATTTCCATTATCCGGCGTAGTCTCTCCATTATTTCCTGAGTTTGAATCACTTCCTCCATTTGATGTACTTCCTTCATTACTTCCTGAGCTTGAACTACTTCCTCCGTTTGATGTACTTCCTCCATTACTTCCTGAGCTTGAACTACTTACTGAGTTTGAATTACTTGAAGAATTATTGTAGTTATTTTTGTTTGAATTATAGTTTTCCTTAGGTCTATCTTCCTCATCATCACCATTATCTTGACCTTTACTAACTATAACGTCTACTGAGTCACCTTTTTCTATGCCTTCATCACCAACTTTAGGACTTTGAGATATTACTATTCCTTTTTCATATTTATCATCATATTCGTATTTTATATTACCTAATTCAAATCCATTATCTTCTAATATTTCTTCTGCACTCGATAATGTTTCCCCTATTATATGTGGTACATCTATACCTTTAGGACCTTTACTAAGAACTATATTTATTACATCTCCTTCTTCTATTAAAGAACCTTCTACAGGACTTTGAGATGCTATATTACCGTTTTTTACTTCTGAGTTAAATTCTTCTCTTAAATTAACTTCTATTTTAACATTTAGTTTTTCAATTTCTTTTTGGGCTTCTTCTAATGTCATATCATATAAATTAGGCATTTTATCTTGTAAAGACATATTTTTCGAACTAGATAGTACAGTCTTAAAGAATACTATTTGACCTACTATTATAACTGAAAGTATTACTGCTATTGTTATAAGTTTTTTTCTAGATTTTAAATCTTTATCACTATAATCTCTAGCTTTTTTCTTCACTTTAACATCTTCATCATCTTTTTCGTAATCTTCATCGTACTCATCGTCATATTCTTCGTCTTCTTCATAATCATTTTCATAAGTTCTAGTTTCAAAATCATCTATTTTTTTAGTAGCATAACTGTCATATTCTTTTATAAAATCTAGATCAATATTTTTTTCTATATATTCAATATCGTCTATAACTTCATCTGCATTTTGATATCTATTTTCAACAGATTTCTCAGTCAATTTTCTGATTATAGTTCTAACACTTTGAGGTATTCTAGTTTTTTCTTCATCTGTGAATTCTATATCATCGTTTATATGTTGAAGTGCTATTGATATAGGACTATCTCCTCTAAATGGAAGTCTACCCGTTAGCATTTCAAAAAGTACTATCCCAAGTGAATACAAATCTGTATTACTAGTTACAGAACGTCCTTTTGCTTGTTCTGGAGAAAAATAGTGAACAGAGCCTATTATATTTCCTACATTAGTCATAGTAGAATTAGAAACTGCTTTTGCTATACCAAAATCTGCAACTTTTACTATTCTACCTTCATTAGATATAAGTATATTATGTGGTTTTATATCTCTATGAATAATACCTTTTCTATGAGCTAAGCTTAATGCTTTTGCTATTTGCTTAGTAATTTCAAGTGCAGTATATTCATCTAATATACCTTCACTTCTTATTATGTCTTTTAAATTCTTACCGTCTATAAACTCCATTACGATATAATTTACATTTCTATCTTCTCCAACATCATATATGCTTACGATATTTGGGTGTGAAACACTTGCAATAGCTTCTGCTTCTCTTCTAAACTTTTTTAAGAAATCCTCATCATCTCCAAATTCAGGTCTTAGTACTTTTACAGCAACAATTCTATTTAAAGACTTATCTTTCGCTTCATAAACAAAAGCCATTCCACCGTCTCCAACTTTTCTTAACAGCTGATATCTATTTCCTAATATATTACTCATAAAATCACCACCTTAATTATTTTCTACAAGTAAAACACTTATATTGTCTTTACCTGAATTGTCATTTGCAGAATTTATTAGTTTTTTTACAGCATATTCTATATCATTTTCTTTACATAATATATCTAAAATTATACTTTCTTCAACAAATCCAGTTAAACCATCACTTGCTAAAACTATTTTATCATTTTTATTTAACGTTTCTTTAAATATATCTACAACTACTATCGGTTCAGTTCCTACCGCTCTAGTTATTTGGTTTTTTCTTGGATGATTTTTTGCCTCCGAAGAAGTTATTACATTTAATCTAATAAGTTCCTCGACTACTGAATGGTCAACAGTCATACATTTTAGATTATTATCTTTTAGTATATAACATCTACTATCACCGACATTAGCAACACATAGACTGTCTTTATATATAACTGCCAAAACTAGAGTAGTTCCCATACCTAAAAATTCAAAACTTTCTTTTGATTTTTTAAATATCATATTATTAACTTCATTGTATGCCTGTTTTATTATATCATCTATATAATCAAATTTTATTGTATCGCTTTGAAGTAAATGATTTTTTATAAATGTGATTATATTTTCAACTGCCATTTCACTAGCTACTTCACCTTTTTTATGTCCACCCATACCATCGGCTAATGCAAATATCCCCACAGGTTCATCATTTATATAAACTATTTCACCTTTACAATAATCTTCATTATTTTTTCTAAATTTACCTATATCAGATAAACAATAATAATTCATTATTCCACCTCACTATTTTTGTGCTTTCTTCTTAATTGCCCACAAGCACCACCTATGTCAGAACCCATAGAATTTCTTACAGTAGTTGGGATATTATTTTTTTCTAATATTTCTTTGAATTTATATATATGAGATTTATCTGGTCTTTTAAAATCTCTTTCTTCAACATTATTAACTGGTATTAAATTAACGTGACAAAGCATACCTTTTAATAATTTAATAAGTTCTTTAGCTTCTTTTTCGCTGTCATTTACGCCTTTTATAAGAGAATACTCAATAGTTACTCGTCTATTAGTACTTTTTATATAATATCTACAAGCATCTAAAATATCTTTTATTTTATAAGCTTTTGCAACAGGCATAATCTCAACTCTCTTATCATCATATGGAGAATGTAGTGATAAAGCTAAGTTTATAGGTATCTTTATGTCTGCAAGTTCTTTCATTTTAGGAACTATCCCACAAGTAGATAATGTTATATGTCTATAACCAATATTAAGTCCATTTTTATCATTAACAAGTTTTAAAAACTTTTTTGTATTTTCAAAATTATCAAGTGGTTCACCACTTCCCATTAAAACAAGATTAGAAACTCTTTTTTTAGTATCTTCTTGTACTTTTAAAATTTGGTCTATTATCTCCCAAGGCTCTAGATTTCTTATTAGTCCATCAAGAGTTGATGCACAGAATTTGCAACCCATTCTACAACCAACTTGATTAGATATACAAACTGTTATTCTATCTTCATATTCCATCATAACCGTTTCTATTATGTTGCCATCATTTAGTTCAAATAAATATTTTTTAGAATTATCTATTTTAGATTCTAATTTTAATTCTAATTTTAAATTACCTATATAAGAAACCTTTTCTAGTTTTTCTTTTAAAGTTTTGGGTATATTTTTCATATCATCAAAACTTTTTGCACCTTTATATATCCAAGAATATATTTGGCTACCTCTATATGCAGGTTCATCTATGGTTTTCATAAATTGTTTTAATTCTTCTTCAGTTAAGTTTTTTAAAGCTATCATATAAATTCTACCTTACTTTCTTAAGTTTTGCTATGAAAAACCCGTCCATATTATGAATATTTGGGTAAATTTTCAAATATCCATTTTCTTGATTTTCCAAATCAACATTAACTTCATTTATTTTAGATAACTCAAAGTTTTTATTATTTTCTAAAAATTTATATACGTTTGAAATATTTTCACTATCTAAAATAGTACAAGTACTATATATCAAAACTCCTCCGATTTTTAAATATTTAGATGCATTTTCTAAAATATCATATTGAAGTTTTGGCAAATCTTTAATTTCTTCTTTGGATTTATATTTTATCTCTGGCTTTCTTTTTATTATCCCAAGACCTGAACAAGGAACATCACATAAAACATAATCAAAGTTTTCTATTATGTTTTTATCTATAATAGATGCATCAGATTTTTCTATCTTAACATTTGTAAGCCCTAACCTGTCTACACTATTTTTTATAAGTTTTAATTTATGATCAAATATATCTCTTGAAACTACTTCTCCTGTATTTTCCATTAAAGTAGCAATATGCGTAGTCTTCCCTCCAGGTGCACTACATAAATCAAGTACTCTAGAATTTTTATTTGGATTCATAACTTTTCCTACTATCATAGAACTTATATCTTGAATAGTAAAAAATCCCTTTTTAAATAAATCATTATTTTCTATATTTTTTAAATTTTCAACTCTTAGTGCTTCTTCTATATCATTTACTTTATAAGATTTTATACCTATTTTATCAAGTTCTTTCATAAGTTCTTCTCTAGTAATTTTTAGAGTGTTTACTCTTATATAAAGATTTGGCTTCTCATTATTAGCTTCTAATAAATCCTCTGTAAATTCTTTCCCAAAGTCTTTTATAAAAGTCTTTATCATCCAAGGACTATAAGAATATTTTATAGAATAATACATATTTTCATTTTCTGCATCTATTTTTAGTATTTCATCTTTATTTCTTATAAGATTTCTAAGAATGGCATTAACAAAACCACTAGATTTTTTATCATATTTTTTCGCTAGATTAACAGTTTCATTAACAGATGCATAATCAGATATATCTAAAAAAACTATCTGATAAATCCCCATTCTAAGAAATATTTTAACATAATTCGATAATTTTTGTACCTTTATCTTAGAAAGTTTGTCTATTATATAATCTAAATAAATCTTTTTTTCTACAACTCCATATATAATTTCAGTAGCCAATCCTCTTTCATTGTTTGATATATCAATATTTTTAAAATGTTTATTTATAGATATATTTGAATAATTATTATTAGATTCTATATCTACTAAAACTTTAAAAGCTAGTTCTCTTGAATTCATAATAATCTCCCTCCTAATTTAAAAAGTCCTAGAAATCTAGGACCTTAATCTTCATTGTTATTAGATATTGCTAGTAATCTTACTAACTGTAATATAGATGTAAGTGCTGCCGCAACGTATGTAAGCGCTGCTGCTGTTAAAACTTTTCTACTTTGACTTGCTTCATTTCCAACTAATATACCCATATCAGACATTTGTTCTATCGCTCTATGAGATGCATTAAATTCAACTGGTAGAGTAATTACCTGAAAAAGTACAGATGCACTAAATAAAAGTATACCTATTTCTAAAAATGGACCTCTCATCATAAATCCAAGTGCAATTAAAAACCAAGATATGTTAGATGCAAAATTCACAACAGGTACTAACGAACTTCTAAAATTTAAAAATACGTAATTGTTAGCATGTTGTAAAGCGTGTCCACATTCGTGTGCCGCAACAGAAATAGATGTTATTGAACTTCCATAGTATACTTCTTGAGATAGTCTAACTGTTTTTCTTCTTGGGTCGTAATGGTCGCTTAGATGACCTCTTACCATTTCAACTTCAACATCTCTAAGTCCATTTAAATCAAGAATTTGTCTTGCTACTTGTTCCCCAGTTAGTCCTCTTTTAGAACCAACACCAAAGTATTTTGATGTAGTAGTGCTTACTTTAAATTGAGCATATGCTGTAAAAATTATCGCCGGAAGTAATATCACCATAGTTGGGTCAAAATAATATGATGGATAAAACATAAAATCATCTCCTAATTTCCTATTAAAAATATTATAGCATCTTCAACTTCTTTTATATCTATTTTTGTATCAAAACAAGGCCCATTTGGTCTTTTATTAAATACTCCTAAAACAGGTATATTTTTTATATCTTGTATTCCAGATGTTAAATCTCTTTCACAAGCTACTGCTACTACTGCTTTAGGCCTTTTTTCTATTATCTTTTTTCTTGCCAAAGTACCACCTGTTGCTATAAAAACTTCCACACCAAATTTTTCATTTAGTTTTAGTAAATCGGATACATTGCAAATACCGCACGATTTACAATTGTTTATACTAGATGTTACTTTTAATTTACAACTATTTTTTTGAATACAATGTGGTATCAAAACTAATATATCTTTATTATCTATATTATATTTATTTTTATATATATAACTATTATTTAATTTTATGTATATTTTTCTTATATCATCTTTTGAAAAATCAAAAATATAAGATAAATAAGTAATCATATTAAATAGTTTAGTAAATATATTTAGATTTATTTTCATAAGTTTTATACTAACTTCTTTATCTAAAATAACTCTATAAGTTATAAAAGATGAAAATAATATAGTTGATATTAAAATCCATACTAAAATATTTAGTATCATAAATAATAAATTAGTCATATTTAATATAAAAATATTAATTATAGTAGTAATAAACAAGATAATAAATAAAAGTATTAGTATAATTTTTATATATTTATTTATCACTTAAGTACAGTACCTATTTCAATCTTATTGCCTTTTATATACTCAGATACTAAAACTCTTTTTTTGCCAGGCATTTGGATTTCTTCAATTAATAATACTTTATCTTTTGTACTTACTTTAATTCCTTCTTTATCTACATCGATTATAGTACCTACTTCTTTGTTTGAAGTTTCATCTAAAACTCTAGTTTTCCAGACTTTTATAGTATCTTCATTATAAATAGTATAAGCACTAGGCCAAGGATTAACTCCTCTTACTAAATTGTGTATATCTTTTGCACTGTTATCCCATTTAATATGCCCTAAAGATTTATTCATTATAGGTGCATAAGTATGTTCTTCGTGATTTTGAGGAGTTCTTGGAGCTTTTTTATCTTTTATAAGATTTAAAGTTTCAACTAATAAATCAGCCCCTACTTCCTTCATTTTATCGTGAAGTTCTCCTGCAGTTATTTCATTATCTAAGTCAAATTCCTCTGTTAAAATGATATCTCCTGTATCTAAACCTTCGTCCATATACATAGTAGTTACACCTGTTTTTTCTTCTCCGTTTATTATAACCCAGTTTATAGGTGCCGCTCCTCTATATTTCGGAAGAAGTGAAACGTGAACGTTTATACAACCGAATTTTGGAATATCTAAAATACTTTTTGGTATTATTTGACCAAATGCCACTACTACTATGACATCTGGATTTAATTTTTTTACAGTTTCTATAAAATCTTCATCTCTTACTTTTTGTGGTTGATAAACTTCTAAATCATTTTTTAGAGCCAATTCTTTAACTGGAGGCATACCAAGTTTTTTCCCTCTATTTTGAGGTTTATCAACTTGAGTTACAACTCCTATTATATCAAATTTTTCATCTATAAGCTTTTGTAAACAACCTGAAGCTATATCAGGAGTTCCCATAAATAAAACTTTCAAAATTATCAACTCCTATATATCTATTATTTCACTCTCTGCTCTATCCACATATAATACACCTTCTAAATGGTCTATTTCGTGGCATAAAGCTCTTGCTAAAAGTTCTCTTCCTGTTATTTCAAATAACTGTCCTTCTCTATTATATGCTCTAACCGTAACTACATTAGGTCTAGTTACTACTGCTGATTTTCCTAAAACACTAAGACACCCTTCATCACCAGTTTGTTCTCCAGATGTTGATATTATTTCTGGGTTTATAAGTTCTATAAGCCCTTCACCTATGTCTATAATTACTACTCTTTTTAATATACTAATTTGTGGTGCTGCAAGACCTACACCGTCTGCATTATACATAGTATCTGCCATATCATCTAATAATTGTATTATCTTTTCATCAATTTTTTCTACTACTTTAGCTTTTTTTCTAAGTACGTCTTCTCCAATTTGAACTATCTCTCTAAGTGCCATATTGCCTCCTTATAATAAACTATTTGGGTTAATATCTATCGATACGTTTATATTTTTATCAAAAACTATATCTTTTTTAGTAATACATACATACTTTATTATACCCTTTAAAAAGTTAATTTCAATATTTTCATCTTTAAATAATATTTGATATCTATAATTTTGATTTATTTTATTTATTACACATTCAGTAGGACCTAAAATAAAATCAAATTTTTCTATACCTCTTTTATTTAATAAGTATACAATACTTTTATGGAGTGAGTTAATATTTTTTTTAACTAAATTTTCATTTTCTCCACTTACAACCACTCTCATAATATTTCTAAAAGGGCTGTAATCAAATGCTTTTCTTATTTTTATTTCATCATTATAGAAGTTTTCATAATCATAATCAACTGCCCTAGTGATAGCATAATGATTTGTATCATAAGTTTGAAGTACAACTTTTCCTTTTTTCGACGCTCTACCTGCACGTCCTGAAACTTGTGTTATAAGTTGAAAAGTATTTTCTATGCTCTTAAAATTTGGCGATTTTAATATAGCATCTGCAGATAAAATACCAACCAAAGTTACATCTTCAAAGTCAAGACCTTTACTTAACATCTGTGTTCCTATTAGAACATCGGCTTCTCTATTTTTAAATTTATTTAAAATTTCTTCGCTAGATCCCTTCTTAGATGTAGTATCCTTGTCCAATCTTAGAACTTTTATACCTTCAAATATGCTTTTTATTTCTTCTTCTATTTTTTGAGTTCCTACACCAAAAGGCTTTAAATATATACTATCACATTCAGGACATTTAGTAGGAATTTTGGTTTGATAACCACAATAATGGCATATACCCACATTATCTTTTTTATGATAAGTAAGTGATATATCACAATTATTACACTTTATTATATGATTGCAACTTCTACAAAAAACGAAGTTAGAATACCCTCTTCTATTTAAAAATAGAATAATTTGATTGTTATTATCCAAAGCATTTTTTATTTCGTATTTTAATTTATTACTAAAAATACTTAAATTTCCATGATTTAATTCTTCTTTCATATCAACTACTTCAATTTCTGGTAGAGGAAATTTATTTGCTCTTTTATTTATTTTTATTAAATTATATAACCCATTTTTAGCCTTGTAATATTCATCAATAGAAGGAGTTGCAGAACCTACAACCAAACTTATATTATTTTTAATAGCCATATATTTAGATACTTCTAAAGTATCGAATTTAGGATTTTTGTCAGATTTATAGGAACTTTCGTGAAACTCATCTATTATTATAAGCCCTAGATTTTTAAATGGAGCAAAAAGTGCCGACCTAGCACCTACTAATACTCTTATACTTCCATTTTCAACTTTTCTATAAACATCGTGCCTTTCACCGTCTGATAGTTGACTATGAAATACTCCTACTATATCAGAAAATTTATTTCTAAATCTACTTATAGTCTGAGGTGTTAAGGATATTTCAGGTACTAATACTATGCAATCTAATCCTTGACTAAGAACATATTCTATAACTTTTATATAAACTTCAGTCTTTCCACTTCCAGTCACACCGTGTATCATATACGGCTTTTTTTCTGTAAACATTCCTGAGATTATTTTATTTACTGCATAATTTTGCTCATCATTTAATATGATATCCTTATTTTTTGTATCATATATTCCATTATACTCTCTAAAATAATCCTCTTCATGTATTTTTACATAATTTTTTTCGATAAGAGTTTTTATAGTTTGCCTAGATACATCTAATTTATTTAATAAATCATCTAGAGCAACATCTTTTTTATCTATTAAATACTCTAAAACTAATTTTTGTTTTTTACCTAACCTTTTACTATCTAAATCTAGTTCACTTTTATCTATTTCTAAATTTAAATACGATATTTTCTTTTCATTTTTTAGGCTACTATATTCCCACTTGATATCTAAAACTCCCTTTTCTTTTAAGTTGTATATAGTAGCTATGTTTTTAGTAAATTTATTTAATTTCAACTTTCCTTTTGATAATTTTAATTTTTCTACTATCTCGTTTTGAGATTTATTTAGATTATCCAAAGATGATTCATAGTTTAGATAAACAACTTTATATTTTTCGACTCTATACCCCTTGGGATACATAAGATTTATGCAATCAACATAAGTACAAATATATCTATTTCTCATCCAATTTATAAGTTCTAATTTATCTTGTGTTAAAATAGGCTTTTCATCTAAAACATCAATTATATTTTTATATTTTATATCGTCTTTAGGTTTTTCATCTAAGATTTCAAAAACAAAAGCTTCTAAAGGTTTATTAGAAATACCAAAAGGAACTAATATTCTATGCCCTAATGATACGTAATCTTCTAATTCTTTTTGGACTTTATATGTGAACAAATTGTCGGTATATACCGACTTATTCATTATAACAACATTTACATATTTTATCATAAAACATACCTTTATAAAAAATTAAGCATCTATTCAAGATGCCCTAACAATAATTTTATTTTATCTAAGATAATATTCGCTACTTCTTCTTTTTTCATTATAGGATAATCAGTTATATCGCCTTCTTTGTCTATTATCTTAACGATATTAGTATCAACTGAAAAACCTGCTCCTTCTTTAGTTAAATCATTTGCTACTATAAAATCCATATTCTTTTTAATAACTTTTGATTTGGCATTTTCTATAATGTCATCTGTTTCCGCCGCAAAACCTACTAAAATCTTATCTTTTTTAAGCTTTCCAATTTCTTTTGCTATGTCTTTATTTCTTTCAAGCTTTAAATATAAATCATCATCAGATTTTTTTATCTTTTTATCATAATAATTAGCAGGTTTATAATCTGCAACTGCTGCACTTTTTATTATAACATCATTATCATCTAAATTAGTAATAACTTCATCATACATTTGTTTAGCCGATTCAATTTGTATGAATTTATGAAGTCCTTTAGGAACTTCTAAATTAGTTGGACCAGATATTAAAGTTACTTTTGCGCCCCTTTTAATCGCTTCAATAGCTATATTATATCCCATTTTTCCAGTAGACCTATTAGTTATATATCTCATAGGGTCTATACTTTCTCTAGTTGGCCCTGCTGTTATCAATATTTTTTTACCTTCTAAATCATTTTCTTTATAAAGGATTTTAACTACTTCATCTACTATTTTATCTGTATTAGCTAATTTACCTTCTCCAATATCTCCACAGGCTAGTCTTCCACTATCAGGGTCTATAAAGTGATATCCTAAATCTTTTAAAGTTTTTATATTTTTTTGAAGTATCTTATTTTTATACATATTAGTATTCATAGCCGGAGCTATAACTATTTTAGCATTAGTTGCCATAATGGTCGTAGTAAGCATATCATCTGCTATACCATTTGCAATTTTACCTATTATATTAGCAGTAGCAGGTGCTACTAAAAACAAATCTGCTTTTTTTGCAAGCGCTATATGCTCAACATCCCAAGTTTTTGGATCATCAAAAATATCGCAAACTACATAATTTTGACTAAGTGATTGAAAAGATAAAGGTGTTACAAACTGTGTAGCAGATTTTGTCATTATAATATTTACATTTATATTTAATTTTTTTAATTTACTAACAACATCTAATACTTTATATACTGCTATTCCACCACTAACACCTATTACGACGTTCTTCATTTATTAATCCTCTAAAGCAGTTATTTTATCACTAACTTCTTTAGCTTCTTTTTGTTCTATTTCTTCTTGAGTTAATAATCTATAAGTTATTTTATTTTCTGCAACTTCTTTAGTAGCTAAACTAACTGGTTTATTGTCGCTATCTTTATTGTATATATATAATTCTGAACCGTCTATGATCTCTCTTGCTCTTTTTGCAACAGTTCCTACTAAATAATATCTATTATCTATTTTGTTTAAAACTTCATTTATCGATGGTTTTAACATTTATAATTCCTCCCTAAACTTTTCAATAATATTTTCTTTGTATCTAGTTACTTTATTTTTTTCTGCAGATATAATTTCTTCTAATTCTCTAACAGAAGTATCAACATCTTTATTTATTATAAAATAGTTGTAATCATCTATTTGTTTTATTTCTTCAAATGCACAACTAAACCTTTTTTCTATTTCATCAGCAGTTTCAGTTCCTCTACCTACTATTCTATTTTTTAATTCACTAAGAGACGGAGGTAAAACGAATATAAATACACCTTCACCGTATACTTCTTTTACCTGTCTTGCCCCTTGCATTTCTATCTCTAATATAACATCTTGTCCATTTTCCAAGCATTCTATTATAGCAGATTTTGGAGTTCCATAAAAATTTCCATATATACTAGCATATTCTAAAAATTCACCATTATCAACCATTTTAGAAAATTCTTCTTTACTTAAGAAAAAGTAATTTACTCCGTCTACTTCCCCTTCTCTTGGCTTTCTAGTAGTTGCAGATACAGATAATTTTATATCTTTTCTTCTATTTAAAATTTCTTTACAAATAGTACCTTTTCCTGCTCCAGATGGCCCTGATACAACAAGTAATAGACCTTTTCTTTTAATCATATATTGTCCTTGATGTCAAGATTTTTGACATTCTCCTTTCGTATATATTATTCTGAATTTTTATTTAATTATTATACTTTATAAAAAAAATTTTTACAAGAAAAATCAAACAATTAAAAGGGCTAAAGCAAATTTGTACCTTAGTATTTATCTAATATTATTCTAATATACCTTCACATATTTTGACTGCCGAACCTATCATATAAATAGACTCATCTATATCAATAACAACACTTCCACCTTCAGAGCTTACTACAACTTCATTTTCAATTAAACCTAACTTATTGCATATAATAGCCGATGCAGTCATTCCAGTTCCACAACCTAAAGTATAACCACAACCTCTCTCCCAAGTTCTAACAGAAATATGATTTCTATCATCAATCTTTACAAAATTTACGTTTATTCCACTTGGAAAAATCTCATTTTTTTCTATTTTAGCTCCATAAGTTATAACTTCATCTATATCTAAATCTTCAACTAATATAACTGCATGAGGAACACCCATCAACATACAATTTAATTTGTAAGCCTTATCTAGTATCTTTATATGCTCATTTAAAAACACTTCTTTATCAAATTTAACTGGTATATCTTTAGTTAAAAAACTTCCACTTCCCATATTTACTTTTATAGTGTCTATTATTCCATTTTTCAAATTAATCTTTACATGCTTTACACCGTCTAAAGTCTCTACATCAAATTCTTCTTTTTCAACTATTTTATTTTCATAAACAAATCTGACGAAACATCTAAGACCATTTCCACACATAAAAGCACGTGAACCATCTGAATTATAATAAACCATTTTTATATCAACTACGTCAGATTCTTTTACTATTAAAAATCCATCTGCACCTACTGAAAACCTTCTATTACAAACTTTTTTTGCAATATCTGAATAATATCCCTTTTCCCTTTTATTAAATCTATCATCAATAGCTATAAAATCATTTCCTATACCGTGTAATTTCCAAAACTTCATAACGTTCCTCCCAAAGTAATTTATAACTTATATTATACATTAATTTTATTTTTTATAGTATTATAATTCACATTGATTAATTATTGTGCAATAATATATAAAAAGGAGGTTTTTATTATGGCTTTAGATGCTTTAGTTGTAAATTCTATAACTAATGAACTTAAAACTAAAATTTTAAATGGTAAAATAGATAAAATATATCAACCAGAAGATGACGAAGTAATTTTATATATAAGAAACAATAAAGAAAATTTTAGATTAGTACTTAGTGCTAATTCATCAAATCCAAGAGTATATCTAACCGATAATTATAAAAAAGAAAATCCTATAAATGCACCTATGTTTTGTATGCTTCTTAGAAAATACATTCAAGGTGGAAATATTGTAGATATTTCTCAGGTAGGATTTGAAAGAATTATAAAAATAACTGTTGAATCGTTAGATGAACTAAAAGAAAAAACTAAAAAAGAAATAATAATAGAAATAATGGGAAGACATAGTAATATAATACTTACTCATTTTGATAATAAAATAATAGACTCTGCAAAAAGGATACCTCCTAGTATAAGTAGAGTTCGTCAAATACTACCTGGACATACTTACGTTCTTCCACCTTCTCAAAACAAGATTAATCCACTTAAACCAATCTCGTTTTTGGATTTTGAAAAAACTATAAAATCTTTTGGAGGCGAAATTTTTAAAGCTATATATTCTTTATTTTTAGGCATAAGTCCAGTTGTTTCTAAAGAAATATGTTTTAGAGCAAATGTAGATATGAATACTTTAACTTGTGATTTAGGTTTTGAAGGTTGTAATAATTTATACGATAGCTTTACAAATCTATTTAACGATATAAAAAATAGTAATTTCAATCCTTGTATGGTAATAGATAAAAATATAGATAAGGTTATAGATTTTAGTTGTATAAATTTATCTTTATTTAATAACTTATCTATAATAAAAAACGAAAGTATAAGCTATATTTTACAGGAATTCTATACAACTAAAGATATAAAAGAAAGAATACATCAAAAATCAAGCGATCTTAGAAAAAGTATATCAATAAAACTAGATAGATTATACAACAAGCTAAAAAAACAACAAGAAGAACTTACTAATTCTGAAAATGCAG
>JAGHEK010000015.1 GCA_017889265.1 Romboutsia sp.
AAAAAGACCTAGATTAAATCTAAGCCTTTTTTATTAAAATTTCTTAAAAAAGTTTTCTAATTTTTGACCAAAACTCTTTTTCTTTTCGTGAACTTCTTCACCACATTCTTTAGCAAATTCTCTTAGTATATCCTTTTGCTTTTCATTTAACTTTTTAGGTATCTCAACAGTTATCTTTATATACTGATCTCCTCTTGAATTTCCTCTAAGTCTTGGTATACCTTTATCTCTTAATCTAAATGTAGTTCCACTTTGAGTTCCTTCTGGTATAGTATACTTAACCTTACCATCTATTGTTGGAACTTCTATTTCATCACCTAAAGTAGCTTGAACAAAAGTTATTGGCATTTCAAAATAAACATCAAACCCATCTCTAGTAAATAATGGATGTTCTTTTATACTAACAACTATATATAAATCTCCTCTAGGTCCACCTTTTTTACCTATTTCACCTTGACCAGAAAGCTTTATCATTTGACCATCATCAATTCCTGCTGGTATATCAACTTCGATAGTCTTTACCTTTCTAGTATGCCCTTTTCCGTGACACTTAGGACAAGGAGTTTCTATTATTTTACCTTCACCATTACAAGTACTGCAAGTTCTTGAGCTTTGGATATTTCCAAACGGAGTTCTCTGAACAGTTCTTACTTCTCCTGTACCATTACAAGTTGGACAAGTTTTCTTTCCTGTTCCAGCTTTTGCACCACTTCCGTGACACTCGCTACATTCTTCTGTTCTATTTAACTTTATTTCTATTTTTTTACCAAATGCTGCATCTTCAAAACTTATAGTTACTCTTTGTTTTATATCTTGACCACGTTCAGGTCCTCTTCTTCTAGTTCTTTGACCACCGAAAACATCTCCAAATATATCACCAAAGATATCTTCAAATCCACCAAAGCCTCCTCCAAAACCTTGAGAACCTCCACCAAATTGTCCATTTACACCATCGTGTCCAAATTGGTCATATCTTCTTCTTTTTTCTGCATCAGATAAAACTTCATAAGCTTCATTTACTTCTTTAAATTTTTCTTCTGCTTCCTTATTGTCAGGATTTCTATCTGGATGATACTTCATAGCTAATTTTCTATAAGCCTTTTTTAATGCATTATCATCAACGTTTCTATCTACGCCTAAAACTTCGTAATAATCTCTTTTTGTACTCATATTCTTCACCACCTAATACTCAAAATAATAGCTTGTAGATACTACAAGCTATTATCATCTAAAAACTAGATATATTTTATATAAAATTATTTATCATCAACTTCAGTAAAATCAGCATCAACTATATCATCATTGTTTGATGAAGATTCTTGAGAGAAATCTTGAGCTCCATCAAATCCACCTTCTGGTTGAGCTTGTTGATACATCTTTTGAGATATTTGATGGAATTTTTGCATTAATTCATCTAAAGCTTTTTTAATTTCTTCTGCTGTTGCATCTTCTTTTTCTTTAACTGATTTTAAGTTTGATATAGCATTTTCTATATCTGATTTTTCAGATGCATCTACTTTATCACCTAATTCATTTAAAGTTTTTTCAGTTTGATATATTGTAGAATCTGCTTGATTTATAGCTTCTATCTTATCTTTCTTTTGCTTATCTGCTTCAGCATTCATTTCAGCTTCTTTTATTTTCTTTTGTATTTCTTCTTCGCTTAAGTTAGTTCCAGAAGTTATAGTTACTTTTTGTTCTTTTCCTGTTCCTAAATCCTTAGCAGTAACATTAACTATACCGTTAGCATCTATATCAAAAGTAACTTCTATTTGAGGTATTCCTCTTGGAGCTGGTGGTATATCAGTTAATTGGAATCTACCTAAAGTAGTATTGTCGTATGACATACTTCTTTCACCTTGTAATACGTGTATATCAACAGCTGGTTGGTTATCTTGAGCAGTTGAGAATACTTGAGATTTCTTAGTTGGTATAGTAGTATTTCTTTCTATTATTTTAGTCATAACGTTACCCATAGTTTCTATACCAAGTGATAATGGAGTAACATCAAGAAGTAATAAATCATTAACTTCACCAGTTAAAACACCTGCTTGTATAGCAGCACCTTGTGCAACACACTCATCTGGATTTATACCTTTATGAGGTTCTTTTCCTATAAACTTCTTAATAGCTTCTTGAACTGCTGGTATTCTTGTAGAACCACCAACAAGTAAAACATCGTCTATTTCAGATGTTGAAAGTCCTGCATCATTTAATGCTTGTTTAGTTGGTTCCATAGTTTTTTCAACTAAGTGAGCAGTTAATTCATCAAATTTAGATCTACTTATAGTAACATCTAAATGCTTTGGTCCTTCTGCAGTTGCAGTTATAAATGGTAAATTAACGTTAGTTGACATAGTTGAAGATAATTCTTTTTTAGCTTTTTCAGCAGCTTCTTTTAATCTTTGTAAAGCCATTTTATCATTTCTTAAGTCAACACCTTCAGCTTTTTTGAATTCTTCAGCTAAATAATCTATTAAAACTTGGTCAAAA
The DNA here is from genome assembly GCA_017889265.1 of Romboutsia sp. GTDB lineage: Bacteria > Bacillota > Clostridia > Peptostreptococcales > Peptostreptococcaceae > JAGHEK01. The sequence continues at coordinate 2,494 of JAGHEK010000015.1, forward strand.
TCGTCTCCTCCAAGTCTGTTATTTCCTGCTGTTGCTAAAACTTCAAACGTTCCATCTCCTATTTCAAGAATTGATACGTCGAATGTTCCTCCACCTAAATCGAAAACTAAAACTTTCTTTTCTTGGTCTAACTTATCCATACCATAAGCAAGAGCTGCTGCAGTTGGTTCGTTTATTATTCTTTTTACATCAAGACCTGCTATTCTACCTGCATCTTTAGTAGCTTGTCTTTGAGCATCTGTAAAGTATGCTGGAACTGTTATAACAGCTTCAGTTACAGTTTGACCTAAATAAGCTTCAGCATCTGCTTTTAACTTTTGTAAAGTTATAGCTGATATTTCTTGTGGAGTATAATCTTTTCCATCTATATTAACTTTGTAATCTGTACCCATATGAGTTTTTATAGATATTATAGTTCTATCTGCATTAGTTACAGCTTGTCTTTTTGCAGGTTCTCCAACTATTCTATCTCCTTCTTTAGTAAAAGCAACTACTGATGGAGTAGTTCTCATACCTTCTGCATTAGTTATAACTTGTGCTTCCCCACCTTCTAAAACTGAAACACAAGAGTTAGTTGTTCCTAAATCTATACCTATTACCTTTGCCATTTAAGTAACCTCCAATATATTTATATTAATAAGAAACCTTAACCATACTTGGTCTTAGCACTTTCTTACCTAATTTATATCCTTTTTGTAAAACATCTACAACGTTATTTGGTTCAACCCCTTCAACACTTTCTTGCATAACTGCTAAATGAAGATTTGGGTCAAATAAACAATTTTGAGCTTCTATTTCTTCTACTCCAAACTTAGTTATAGTAGATAATAAATTTTTATGAACTAGTTCAACACCTTTATACATATTGCTTTCTTTATCATCAAAAGCTTTAAGTGCCATATCCATACTATCAAGTACTGGAATTAACTCATTTAGTATCTTTTCATTTGCAAAAAGTCCTATACTTTCTTTTTCTTCTTGAGTTCTTCTTCTGTAATTTGCATACTCTGCTTGAAGACGTTGATGTTGATCTTTTAAAGTTTCTAGTTCTTTTTCAAGAAGATTTTCTTCTACTACTTCTTCTATAATTTCTTCTTCAACTATATCTTCTAAAACTTCAACAGTTTCTTCATTAACTTCTTCATTTAAAGAAGTTTCATCAACTTTTATATCTTCAGCTGTAGTGTCTTTTTCTTGCATAATACACCCCTTATCGTTTCTTATTAAATAGTAAACTCATATAATTTACTATGGCATAGAGCCTTTCGTAGTCCATTCTAGTAGGTCCTATAAAACTTATTTCACCAACTAAATCGACTCCTATATTATAAGTGGCAGTAACTACTGCACAATCTTTAGCTAACTCATAATCATTGTCGCTACCGATTATTATTTTTACATTTTCCTTTTGAATACCTTTTGAACTTACCATCTTATCTATGGCATCTTTTTTTTCTATCATATTTAAAAACGATTTTGCTTTTAATAAATCATTGAATTCTGGATAGTTAAAAATATTAGTAGCTCCACTTAAAGAAAACATATCTTCTTCTTTATTACAATTAATTGCATCAACAAGAGCATCTATTAAATTCGAATATTCTCCTATCTCGTGCTTTATAAATGCTATTAGTCTGTCGTCTAAACGAATTATACTTTTTCCATATAATTTTTTAGTTAAATTATTAGAAATTATATTTAATTTAGACTGGTCTAAATAAACATTGGTTGAAATTTGTGCTTTTTTCAAATCACCTTTATCAGTTACAACTATAAGTACTATTTCATCATCTTTTATATTAACTAACTGGATATGCTTTATAAAATTATTTTCATTAATATTTTTAACTAAAGCAACAGTAGTATAATTAGTAATTTTAGAAAGTAGCATAGAAGTTTGTTCCATCAACTCTTTAATATCGTTAACATTTTTATCTATGCAATTTTGTATAAGCCTTTTTTCTTCATCACTTATATCAGCTTCTTTCATTAAAGAATCAACGTATAATTTGTAACCTTTTTCAGATGGAACTCTACCTGCTGATGTATGTGGCTGAAGTAAATATCCTAATTCTTCTAAATCAGCCATTTCATTTCTTATGGTAGCAGCACTAACTCCTAAGTTATGCTTTTTAGATATTGTTCTAGAACCTACAGCTTCTGCAGTTTCTATATAATCTTTGACTATAGCTTTGAGGATTTTTAATTTTCTTTCATTTAGTTCCATCTCAGCCTCCTAGCTTTCTGTTAGCACTCTTTTTTTTAGAGTGCTAAAAAGATTATATTTTTATAATATCACTTATTTTTAATATGTCAATATATTTTTAAAATTTAGTCTAAAAATTCTACTAAAATGCTATTTGATATTTCTCTTCCTTTTTGAGTAAAAAATATATTATTTTTATTTTTATCGATTAAACCCTTATTTATTAACTTATCTATAACATTTTTATATTTTTTTTCAAAATCAATATTAAACCTTTTATTAAAATCTTCTATATTTATTCCTTCATTCATTCTAAGCATCATAATTATAGCTTCTTCTATTTCATCTTTTTTAGTTAAACTGCTAAATTCAGATATAGGCTTTTTATTATTTTCTATATCTTTATTGTATTCATCTAAATTTTCTTTATTTGAATATCTATAATCGTTTATATACCCAGATGCACCTGCTCCAAGACCTAAATAATTTTCACATTTCCAATATGTAATATTATGTTTACACTCGTATCCTTTTTTTGAATAATTAGATATCTCATATTGATTATATCCATCTTCTTTTAGCTTATTAATCGTATAATTATAAATACTTATATCTAATTCATCATCATTTAATTCAAATTCATTATTATAATACATATCATAAAATCTAGTACCCTCTTCTAAAATTAGAGAATAACAAGATATGTGGGTAGGATTTAGTTTAATAACTTTATCTAGACTTTCTTTAAATTCATCAAAACTTTGATTAGGCAAAGAATACATAATATCAATGTTTATATTTTTAAATCCAACATCTAACGCATCATTATAATTTTTCTCAAATTGTTCATAATTATGTATTCTACCAATAGATTTTAGTAAGTTATTATCAGTAGTTTGAAGTCCTATACTAAGCCTATTAATCCCAACCTTTTTCATAGTTATTAACTTTTCTTTAGTCAACGTACCAGGATTGCATTCTATAGTTATCTCTGCATTTTCTGAAATATTATAATTTTTATAAATATTTTCAAATATTATATTAATCTCATCTTCATTCAATATACTAGGAGTTCCACCACCCAAAAATATACTACTAAATTTTCTTTCTTTAAAATCTTCTTTATAAAATTCCATTTCTTTTATTAAATTTTTTATATAAATAGATTTTTCATCTTTTCTAGTAATTTCATAAGAATTAAAATCACAATAAAAACATTTTTTTGCACAAAACGGTATATGTACGTATAATCCTAACATAAACTCAAACCTCTTCTTTTTTATATCAATATACCACTTTTGTATAACAATATTCAAATCTTATATAAAAATTGTTTAAATTAAAATTTATTGGCAATAAATATATAATAAATTATATTAGAGAGGTTTTTATGATGAAAGTTACATTTAATGGTTCACCTTTAACATTAGAAGGAAATACTTTAAAAGTAGGAGATACTGTTCCAAATTTCACAGCTATAGGAAATGATTTAAATCCTGTTTCTTTAAACGATACTAAAGGAAAAAGAGTTTTCTTATCTGTACCTTCTTTAGATACTTCAGTATGTGATATTGAAGTTAGAAAATTTAATGAAGAAGTTTCAAAATTATCAAACGTTCACGTATATACTTTATCTATGGATTTACCGTTTGCTCAGGCTAAATGGTGTGGAGCAGCTAACATAAATAACGTTACCACTTTATCTGACTATAAAGATAGAGAATTTGGTAAAAATTTTGGAGTTTACATAAAAGAATTAGGACTTTTATCAAGAGCAGTATTCGTTGTAGATGAAAATAATAAAATAACTTATATAGAATATTTAGAAGAAATAACTAACGAACCAAATTATGAAAAAGCTTTACAAGCTTTAAAATAATAAAATCCCCATTTTTAGGGGATTTTTTATTATCTTATTGGTTTTAATGTATTAGGTATATCTTTTATTAAAGAATTTGGAATTTGACCATTATAATATAAATATAAAGCATATTCTAATCTATCATCCCAATCATCACCATAATAATATTCCATATGCCATTCTCCATATTTATACTCTATTGCATCTTCAATCATATCATTCCAATCATCACCAAATCTAAGTTCCATTCTATCTTCCCATTGAGAAAAACTTAATTTTCCTGTATTGCTTGTTGGTGGCACAACAGGTGTTGTTGGTTGTACTGGAGTTAACGTTGGTGGTATATCAGTTGGCATACTTGTTGGTATTTTACCTTGATAGTGTTGATATAGAGCATACTCTAATCTATCATCCCAGTCATTTCCGTATTTTATATTTAAATTATATTCGCCATACTTAATTTTCAAAGAATTCTCTAATCTATCATCCCAGTTATCTCCGAATTTTAAATCCATTCTATCTTCCCAAACTTCAAAAGTTAAAGTTTGATTAATTGAAGGAAGTGGAGATGTTGCTGGTTTTCCAACTATAACTTCATTATTTTGCTGATTATAATCAACATTTATCCCAAAAGATTCAGATACAAATCTAACTGGAACATAAGTTCTACTATTTATTATTGTTGCAGGAACATCTATATTTTTAGTTACTCCATTAACTGTTGGATTATTCTTATCGATTTTTAATTTTATATTAACACCTGGTTTAACAACAGTTACTTCTCTTGTAGCTGAATTATAATCAACTTGAGAACCTAATTCTTCTCCTATAACTCTTATAGGAACTAAAGTTCTTCCATTTCTTATTACTGGTGTTGTACTTACTCTTTTACCATTTACAGTTAAGAAAGGAAAACTATCTGCATAACTAGTTGATGCAATAGATGTAAATACTGTAGATATAGCTAAAAGTGCTAAAATCTTTTTAGATAATTTTTTCATAAAAAATTCCCTCCTATATATTAATTTGTAAAATCATTATATATTAAGGGAATTTCAATTTCTATATTTATAATTACTTTTTAATCTAATTTTAATATTTACTCATCTAATTTTAGTACAGACATAAATGCTTTTTGAGGAACTTCAACTGAACCTATTTGTCTCATACGTTTTTTACCTTCTTTTTGTTTTTCAAGAAGTTTCTTTTTACGAGAAATATCTCCGCCATAACATTTAGCTAGAACGTCTTTTCTAAGTGCACTTATAGTTTCTCTAGCCACCACTTTATTTCCTACTGCAGCTTGTATAGGCACTGCGAATTGATGTCTTGGTATTTCAGTTTTTAATTTTTCACACATAGCTTTACCTCTAGAATATGCACGAGTTTCGTGAACTATAAAGCTAAGTGCATCTACCTGTTCTTTATTTATTAAAATATCTAATTTAACAAGCTTTGAAGGAACATATCCTTTTACTTCATAATCTAGCGAACCGTATCCTCTAGTTCTAGATTTTAATGCATCAAAAAAGTCATAAACAACTTCATTTAAAGGCAAATCATAGTGTAACATTACCCTTTTTTCGTCTATATATTCCATATTTATCATAGTTCCACGTCTTTCTTGGCAAAGCTCCATCACAGTACCAACATAGTCTTTAGGAACTATTATATCTCCTTTAACGATAGGTTCTTCTATCATTTTTATTTCATTTGGTTCTGGTAAATTAGTTGGATTTTGTATCATAACTACTTCTCCATCATTTTTAGTTACCCTATAAATAACTGAAGGTGCAGTAGTTACTAAGTTTAAATCGTATTCTCTTTCTAGTCTTTCCTGGATAATTTCCATATGTAAAAGACCTAAAAATCCACATCTAAAACCAAATCCAAGTGCCGCTGATGTTTCTGCCTCAAATTCTAATGCAGCATCATTTATTTGCATTTTTTCAAGAGCATCTCTTACATTTTCATATTTTTCACCTTCACCTGGATATATACCACAATAAACCATAGGAGTAGCTTTTTTATATCCTGGCATAGGAGAATCCGTTGGATTTTCAAAATCAGTTATAGTGTCCCCTACTTGACAACTTCTTATATCTTTTATACTTGCAGCAATATATCCAACATCTCCAGCACTTAACTCATCTAACTCTCTTTGTCCTGGAGCCATTATACCAACTTCTGTTACTTCGAATTTTTTGTTGGTATTCATCATTTTTATAGTCATTCCTTTTTTAACGCTACCTTCATATATTCTTACGTATGCAACAACTCCTTTGTAAGCATCATAATAAGAATCAAATATTAAAGCCTTAAGAGGTGCATTTTTATCTCCAGTTGGAGCAGGAACTTTATTTACAATAGTTTCTAAAACATCTTCTATATTAAGTCCACTTTTTGCAGATATTAAAGGAGCTTCACTAGCATCAAGTCCTATTATATCTTCTATTTCCGTTTTTATCTCATCAGGTCTTGCACTAGGTAAATCTATTTTATTTATAACTGGAAGTATCTCTAAATCTTGGTCAAGCGCTAAATAAACATTAGCTAAAGTTTGTGCTTCTACACCTTGTGCTGCATCTACTACAAGTAAAGCTCCTTCACAAGCTGCTAAACTTCTAGATACTTCATAATTAAAATCAACGTGACCTGGAGTATCTATTAAATTTAGATAATATTCATTACCATCTTTAGCTTTATACACAAGCCTTATATTCTGTAATTTTATAGTTATACCTCTTTCTCTTTCAAGGTCCATATTATCTAACAATTGGTCTTTCATTTCTCTTTCACTAACTAGACCAGTTTTTTGAATTAATCTATCTGCTAAAGTAGATTTTCCATGGTCTATATGTGCTATTATACTAAAGTTTCTAGTTCTACTTTGTCTATCCACTAACTTCCTCCTAATAATTGTTTTAACCATATTATTTTATAATATATATTCATTTATGTAAATAAGAGTATTAACTCAAAAGTTAGTATTTTTTATAGCATTTATAAATTCTTTTATATTTTTTTGTACTTTTATATAAGTTTCTTTTATAGAAAAATTTATAGTAGTTTCTTTACCTAAATATTCATCAGCACTTTTTTCCACTAAATAAATACAAATTATTAAGTTTAAAACCATGACTAAACTAAAAATTAGTCTAGTCATGGTCTTATATTTTTTTCTTTTTACTTTTTCTTTTGACTTACGCTCAAGCCTACTCATTTTTTCACCTTTTATTTATATTCTATAAAATATTCTTCAAGTATTTCAGACAAATACTTTGCAGTAACTTGTGCTTCTTCAGTTGTAGTTCCGTTACTACCAACCTCAACTAAAAGATGATTTTTAGCAACATATTGATTAAACTTACCATATGGTTTTTCTATTACAGGTAAAACTAAATTAGGATACTTTTTCTTTGCAATATTAGTAATATCATTAGCAAGTTTTCTTACATGTTCAACATTAGGATTTTCTGGTCCTACTACAAAAAAGAATTTCGCTGCTTTTTCACCGTTTATTTCAGTAGTCATTCTTTCTCGTTCATCTTTTAGTTGATCTTCACTTTTTAAATCTCTAGCATCTCTATGTAAATCAATAGCTATTTCTATACTATCATGTTTTTTTAATGTATTTTTTATAGTTTCCAAACTCCTAGTATATGAACCATTATACTCTGGATAATCATGATAAGTAACATTATGTAAAATAGAAAATCCCTTTTTTTCTAATTCATCTGTAAGAACTTCACCAACTTTTACAACTGAATGCTCTCTATCTGTGGAATGATAATTCCCTTGTGGAGAATCATTATACGTTTCACAAGAATGTGTATGATAAATAAGTATTTTAGGCTTTTCATCAGTAAGCCTTATATTTTCCTTATATTCACTATTCACCACTTTATCACTCTCTTCTTCATTAGAAGTTTTTGGTGCATTTTCTTTACCTATGTGAACTTTTATATAATCTCCATCTTCTACTTTCATAGTTTCTTTTTCTTCTTTTTCAGGTTCTTTCTTTGATTCATCTTTTTTAGTAGTATCCTCTTCTTTAGCACTAGCCTCAACTTCTGGATAAGAAGTATTTATTAAGAATCTCAGGAATTCTTCTTTATCAAACCCATAAGAAATTTTAGGAAAAGCTAGTATTATAGCTAAAAATACAGTTACAATTTTAAACATATTTATCCCCCTTATTTTTTCCCCGGATGTAAAGATTTATTCAACCCTTCGCTTATTATTATCGCCAAATTTTCTATAGTTTCATCTATATCTTTAGGTGTTACTATTAAATTCTTATCGTAAGGCTCTAGTGATTCTTTTATTAAAGAATATTTTTCTTCTTCTTTAAGATCTTTTAACATATTATAAAATTGTTGCCCTTTTTCAGATTGTTCTATTAAATTATCTATTGCAACATCTAATATATCTATCGTTAAAGTAGCAGCATCAACAACAGTAGGTACACCTATTGCAATAACATCTACTCCTAAATATTCTTTATTAAGTGCTTTTCTTTTATTTCCTACTCCTGCGCCTGGAGAAATTCCAGCAGTAGATATTTGTATAGTAGCATTTACTCTTTCTACTTTTCTTGATGCAAGTGCATCTATTACTACCACCCTATCAGGTTTTATATTATCTACTATAGATTTTACAGTTTCACTAGTTTCAATTCCTGTAATCCCCATAACCCCTGGGCTAAGTGCCGAAACTTCAGTAAAATCATCATCATAATCTTTATTATAATTTCTAAATATATGTCTAGTAACTAAAGTCTTAGATACAGTCTTAGGACCTAAAGAATCCGAAGTTATATTCCAATTTCCAAGACCTATCACTAATGTTTTTTTAGTTTTATCATCTCCAAAAAGTATTGATAATTCTTCTTTTAGATAAGAAATCATTTCATTTCTTGAATCATCATCACTATATTTCATCAAATCACTTTCAAGAGTTATATATTTTCCAATACCTTTATTCATTATCTTAGCACCTTCATCATCTAGTACATCGACAATGGTAACAATGCAATTTTCAAGTTCCTTTTTCTCAATTTTAACTCCTTCTAAAAAGCTTCCACTTTCACTCTCATATATTTCCTTAGCCTCAAGCGCCAAATCTGTTCTTCTTGTAATCATACCAAACCTCCAATTTATAAAATACTATCTATAATCTTTAACAAAAAACAATATTTTAAACCTAAAAATATAATTTTTATCATAATAATTGATGTATTTCTTTTCATTGGTGTCATAATTAATAATAAATATAAAAAATATTATTGATTTTTATATTCTTTTCTGTTAGAATTAATACGTTGACGATGAATGAAGAATAAATATACAAGGGGGTGAAACGCAAATGGCAAACATAAAATCTGCTAAGAAAAGAATAAAAGTTATCGAAAAGAAAACTGCTTTAAATAGAGTTAGAAAATCTCAAATAAAAACTGCTATAAGAAGATTCGAAGAAGCTGTTGCAACAGGTAACGTAGAAGAGGCAACTGCTAAGTTCAAATATGCTCAAAAGAAAATATCTCAAGTAGCTTCTAAAGGAACTATCCATAAGAATGCTGCATCTAGAAAAGTAGCTAAATTAGCTCAAAAGTTAAACGGAATGAACGCATAATAAAAAACCCTAATGGGTTTTTTATTTTTTTACGTATTCACTTATAAACATATCTATTGCTATTTCATCCTTCATAATGTTTCGTTTAATTTTATACTCATAATCTAATATAGAATTTAACATTCTTATAATTTCTTCATACGAAAAATATTTACCTTGTTTAATAGCCTTGGATATAACGAACAACGGCTTGTTCAATTTATCTTTTATATATTCATTCGATTTTCCTTCTTTTACTAATAACTTTGTTTGTATAATTAGTTTTAAATTATTAGAAATCATAGAAAATACATAAGATACAGATTGCCCTTCGTCTAATATGTCATTTAAAATCTTAAGTGATTCCTTAGCTTTTTTTTGAGATATAAAATCTATTAATTTAAATATATCATTTTCTACTTTTTTTACTAATAGCTTATCTATTATATAGTTACTTACCTTTTTATCCTTGTCTATAAAAGAACCTATTTTGTTTATTTCATTTTCCAAATCATTTAAAGTTTTTTTACTATACCTATCTAAATATCCTGTTTGTTGTATGAAATAAGCTATCTGTGCATTTTCTATAATAGCTCCATTTAAATCAAATTTTTTTCTAACCCATTTATATAAATCTATTTCAGATAGTTTATCACAATCGCAAACTATACCTTCTTTTTTTATCATCTTTAATAATTTGCTATCTTTGTTTATATCAGAATTAATAAAAACTAAAACACTACTTTCTGGTATACTTTTTATATATTCGATAAACTCATTTTCTTTAGCTTCACTAATACTAGAATTTTTTAATAAATCAAATTCTTTTACTATAACAACTTTTTTATCATCCATAAACGGAACGGTTTCTACTGAATTTCTTATAGTATCTAAGTTAACTTGAATTTCTAAAATATCTAAATTAAAATCTATCATATCTTTATTTAAAATATCTTTAAAAGATTTTATAGCATTATCTATTAGTATGTTTTCTCGCCCATAAAAAAGATATATTTTTTCTAGATTTTTAGATTTTATGTTCTTTATAATATCCTTGTAAATCATTTTTTTGCTCCCCTAACGTCTTAAATTCTTTATAAATCATATATGTAAATACTCCTATATAATAAACTAAAACATAAATAAAGCTAGTATTTTCAAATTCTATGTAAGAAAAAGTTAAATTACTTATTTTATCTAGTAAAAAATAAATAAAATCTATTATAACTCTATTTATAAAAACCAAAATTTTATAAAAATAAATATTAAAATTAAACAAAATAATACTAAAAATCGATAAATAAATAATAATTCCTATAAAAGGTACTACAACAAGATTTCCAAGTAAAGAAACCGTAGATATCGACTTAAAATTATAATAAACAATCGGCAATGTTAAAATATTAGCAGATATACTGACACTTAAAAATGAATTTTTTAAATATTTGTTTACATATCTATAAAAATATATTATAGATAAAGTAGCCATAAAAGACAATTGAAAACTAATATTATATATTGTATAGGAATTGTTTAAAATAAATAAACTAGCCAAAAAACATAAATTAGATATGCCATCATTTTTTCTGTCTATAAAATATGAAGTATAAAATAAAATCATAAAACCTATTGCTCTTAAAATAGAATATGATACCCCTACCATAACAGTATAAATACCAAGTATTAGTATAACTATAAATAATTTATAAAACGTATTTATTTTAGATGTAAAAAATACTATAAACGAACAAATTATACTTATATGAAGTCCAGACAATGCTATTATATGACTTGTTCCTGTGTTTGAAAACATATCTATTTCATCTTGTGATAATTCACTTTTTAATCCTAAAACTAAAGAATTTATAAAATTAGAGTCATCTTTATATAAATATCTTATATTTTCTTTTATAGTTGAAGATATTTTTCCAATATTATAATAAAATAAATTCTTATCAACAACTTTATAATCATAGATATCAACTAAAGCATTATACCCACAACTTTTTATATATCTATCTAATTTTTTAACTTTAGCTTTCGTGTTTAATACTATCCCTACATCAAAATCCAAGCCTTTTGTATAATCTCTAAACAGATAGTTTCCTATTACGTATTCATCATAATCATCTTTTTCTTTTTTATGTTTAATAATGCCTTGTATCTGTATATTAGTTTTATTAATAAAATCTTCTTGGTCTTTAATATTTAAAAAAGATATGAAAAACACAAAAATAAATATAAAAAACAAAGGTCTTCTCATAGTAATCTCCTTATTTTTTTAATTAATTATGTTCATATAAATATCTTTTTAAACAAAAAAAGCTCAAAAGAGCTTTTTATACGTATTCATTTATGTAGTTAATTTTCTTATTAAAAATAGAATCCAAAAATCTTTTAGCTTCTTCATCTAAACTTAATTTATTCAAAAATACTAATTCTTCTAAAGAAGAATATGAAAAAGCTATCTGACTAAAACTTTTGATATCTAGTATATTATATCCATTAAAATCAATTCTTTCTACTTTCATCTTAGAATTTTTTATGCTAATTTTAAAAGTAGAATTGTTTTCTTTTATAAACTCATCTTTTATAGAAAAAGTACAAGATATATCCTCGCTATATTTTATATCTAAAGTATTTAAAAATTCAAAAACATTTATAACTCTCCCCATCATAAAAGGCTTTATTTTAATATCGCAAGTTTTAGGATTATCCAATACATATCTTATACTATCGTTTATAGGAGCCATTATTATAATTTTTTTAGATTGTGTATTATGATTATATAAAAATTTCAACATAGATTTTAAATAATCTATATCTTCATAATATATTTCTCTAACGAATATCTCATCTTTGTTAATAAAATATACTAAATAACCACCATTTCCATTTGCATAAATATATCCGTTCTCACTTTTTATTTCTTTTATCAAATTTTTATAATAGCTTTCGTCTTTTACTATATTACCATTTACATTAAATTCTTTATTTATATAAGATATATTACTTTCATATATCTCAAAAAAATCATCTTTAATTTTAAAATTCTTTAAATCATCAACATTTATAGTATATTGTATCTGGTCATAACAATTTTCATAACCAAACTTTCTATAAAGTCTAAAATCTACTGGCATAAGTATAGAAACAAGTTGACCTTTTTTATAAATTTCGTTCAAAGCATACGACATAATATCCTTCATATACCCTTTACCTCTTGCTTCAGGTAATGTAGAAACTCCAACTATATAAGATGTATCATATACTTTATTATTAAGTTTAATTTTATACTGATTAAGTTGAAGTGAAGATATTATCTTTTTATCTTTTTCAATGACTATTGTATTTTCATTTTTATATTTAGATCTAAAATAATAGTCAATAAAACTCTCATCATCATCATCAAAACAATAATTCCAAAGTTTTTTTACATTATCTATATCATCATAAGTAGCATATCTCATATTACTTCTCCAAAACAGTATATTTTTCTACAAATCTAATAGGGTGATAAGAAAGTTTTGCTTTTCTTAATCCTTCTATACCTAAGTCTTCTTCTCTATTTACAAATTCAACATCTTTAAATTCATTAAGAATAAATTGTTGATTTATATAAGGATAAAGACCTCTTATATTTGCATTAGCTTTTTCTATATGAACAAGTGCCATATTAGGATTTAAAAGTTCTCCTATAGTAAAAGCTTCTAATTTATCATCTACATATATACCTGATATTTTTAATATATCTTTTAAATTCTCATAGTTATCGAATATTTTTTTTATTCCAACTAATTCATCATCTATTCCTTCATCATAATCATTGTTTTCTTCTTTTTTGTCGCTCCACTCATTAAGAAGATTTATGCATTCATCAAAATTACTACTATCTAGTCTTTTATAATAAAATCTATCTTTATATTCATTTAAAAAATAGTTTATATGATTTCTTTTCTTCTGATTTTTTCTACCTGCTAAAGTTCTTAAACTTTCTGCATCATATATATAATCAAACAAATCCCTTTCTTCTATGAAATCAAACTTTTCATCATAGTTACTTTTAATAAACTCAAATATATTTTTAGTTATTCCTCTAAAATAAATTTTTTCATTTTTTTCTTTAAAATAACTTATTATAAACTCTATCACCTCAGGTAATTTTTCTTTAGCACAAAGAGGTAAAATAGAAAATCTATCTCCTTCATCTTGTGCCATTATAATAGCAAAATCTTCTCCTATATAATAACAAGTGTTATAAACGTGTTGCCACATATACAAAGTAGTAAAACAATACTCACACCCCTCATAATCAACTAAATCAAAGTATGGTTGAAGTTCCTTTTTTGAATCTATATTTATTTGTTTGCAATTCATAATTACTATGTCAAAGACTATTTTGACAATCTCCTTTCTTATTTACAAATAATTTATATTTAAATATTTTATTTTTGTTAATAATTAAAATATGTATTAGATTAATTTTACCCATAACCACACACCAATAACCATAGGAGAGTGTAATTTTTGAAAAAACTAAGTATTTTAATAATAATTGTATTTTTAGTAGGTTGCCAAAAAAATGATAATTTATCAGTTCATATAATAGATGTAGGTCAAGGAGATAGTATACTGATAAAAACTTTAACTAAAAATATACTGATAGATGGTGGAGACGAAAAAAGTGATAAAATAGTATCTAATTACCTAAAGAAAAATAAAGTAAAAAATATAGACATATTAATAGCATCTCACCTCGATTCAGACCATATAGGTGGACTTGATAATATAATAGATAAGTTTAATGTTTCAAATGTATATGCTCCAAATCAAAAATTAGATACTTTATCATATGCTAATTTTATAAACTCATGTAATAATAAAAATATAAAAATAAATTTTCTCAAAAAGGATGATTTCTTAGAAATTGAAGATAATATAAATTTACAAATATTATCGCCTTCGTTCATAAGTGATGATAATAACAAAAATTCAATAGTGTGTAAATTAAATTTTAAAAATAAGTCATTTTTATTTACTGGAGATATAGAAAAAGAAAACGAAATAGATATTATCAATTCATTCGATTTAGATGATATAGATTTTTTAAAAGTAGCTCATCACGGTAGTTCTTCATCTAGCCATGAAAATTTTATATTAAATACTTCTCCAGATATAGCTGTGATATCCTGCGGATATAAAAATAAGTATAATCACCCTCATAAATCAACATTAGATACTTTAAATAAGCATAATGTACTCACTTATAGAACTGATTTAATGGGTGATATAGTATTTTATAGTGATGGAGATAAAATTTATACTAAAAAAGATTATCAAAAAGCAGTAGAATAATCCTACTGCTCACATTTTTTCATTTCATATTTAACTTTATAAAGTTTTTTATCTGCTTTTTTGATAACACTGTTTATATCAACATTTTCAGTAAATATTTCATATCCTTGAGATACACTCATTTTATAATCCTTATAATACTTATTAGAAAAAGCATCTTCTACATTTTTTATATAGTCTTCACATTTAGATGAATCATTTAGTATGGTTATAAACTCATCTCCACCCCATCTAATTAAAATACCATCTCTTCCAAGCACACTTTCAATAACATTAGATATACTTTTTATAAAAATATCTCCATCTAAATGACCTAGATTATCATTAACCTTCTTTAAACCATTTATATCTGCTATTACTATTCCATAATTAAAAGTTTCATTATTTTTTATTTCTTCTATTTTATCTATAAAATAAGTTCTATTGTAAAGACCAGTTAAATTATCTCTATAACTTAGTTCTCTAAATTTCTTTTCAATAAGCTTTTGTTCAGTTATATCTCTAACAGAACCAACTAAACCTATTAACTCACCTTTATTATTTAACAGTGGAGTTTTTATAGTATGAAAAATTCTAAATTCATCAGTACCTTCTTCTCCAAATACCTCTTCTATATAAAGTGGCTTTTTAGTTTCTAATACTATTTTATCATGCTTTACACAAGTACTAGCATATTCTGGATCAAATTCAAAATCTGTTTTGCCCAAAACATCATATATTCCCCTGCTAGCATAAAATTCTTCACATTGTTTATTTATGAGAACATATCTTAAATTGTTATCTTTAAAAAATATTATTTCAGGTATACTGTCTATCAGATTTTTGAAATTTAAATCAACTAACATATTGTCAGCAAATATTTTACCTAACACATTAAAATCCTCTTTCTGCTTTAATCTAATAATTCATTAACAACTAAAGATGCAATAGTTAATCCAGCTACAGAAGGAACAAAAGATATACTTCCTGGAGTAACTTTATTTTTATTCATTATTTTCTTACTAAGTGGTCTTGGATTTTCAGTTGAGTAAACAACTTTAAGTTTTTTTATTCTTCTATCCTTTAATTCTTTTCTAATAACTCTAGCAAGCGGACATACGCTAGTTTTATGTATATCATCTACTTTTATCTTTGTTGGATCTAATTTATTCCCCATTCCCATAGAACTTATTATAGGTATATTTTTTTCTTTACAAGTTTGTATAAGATGTATCTTAGATGAAACCATATCTATCGCATCTACTACATAATCATATTTTTTATTTAAAATTTCTTCACTAGTTTCTTCATTGTATAATTTTTTTATAGCAACTATATTTATACTTGGATTTATATCAAGTATTCTATCTTTCATAACATCAACTTTATATTTTCCAACAGTAGAATGAAGTGCAGGAAGTTGTCTGTTTATATTAGTTACATCAACATCATCAAAATCAACTATAGTTAAATTTCCTACTCCAGCTCTTGCTAATGCCTCTGCCGCAAAACTTCCTACTCCGCCTACACCAAAAACTATAACACTTGAATTTTTTAATTTTTCTACACCACTATCACCGACTATTAAACTAGTCCTAGTTGTAAAATCTTTATCCATCTTTAATATCTCCTATATTTAAAAAAAGAACTATAAATTAGCTCTTTGAATTGGCGGGAATGCGTGGGAATCGAACCCACCCAAGGAGCTATTAACCCCTCATACTAGTTTTGAAGACTAGAGGGCACACCAGAACCCATCCACTCCCATATAAATTTTTCTATATAACATTATATTATTTAGGATAAATTTTTTCAAGTATTTTTAATTAAAATAAAGAGTAAGCCTCTTTATTTTAATATATATATATCTATATTTCTTCTACCCCAATTTATAGCATCATCTGAATTTTCCATAAATATATCAATTTTATTTCCTTTTATAGCCCCTCCTGTATCTTCTGCTATGAAAACTTTATCAAACTGAGGTATATAAACTTTTGTTCCAAACGGTATAACATTAGGGTCTACTGCTATAACTCCCCATCTAGCTTGAGTTCCCGTAGCAGTAACACTTCCTTGACAGTAACTAGTTGATTCAACCACCATATGGGTTCCTAAATTGGATACTTCACTACTTTCTGATGTTTCTTTTACTTGTTCAACTTCTTTAGTAGTTTCTTCTTTGACAGGCTCTTCAATAATTTTAGGCTCTTCTTCTTTTTTAACCTCTTTAACCTCTTCTACTTTAATTTCTTCTTTCGTTCCTTCTTTAACAACTTTATTTACAGGATTAGTTATTACATTTTCCTCTATAAATTTTTTTCCTACTTGCTTACCATTATGATAGGTAACTTCATATACTAATTCATTTTCTCCATTTTTACCCTCAACCGATACTAAAGTAGTCCCTTTTTTCATCTCACTATCCTTAACTATCTCAGTTTCAAAATCTACAACCTTACTTTCCTTTTCAATTTTAACCATAATATCCGTAACTTCTACATTCATTCCATCTGTTAATTTAGTATCTAAAGGAAGATTTATTATATCATTAGTATCATATTTCACTTCTTGTTCTATCAAAAGCTCTTCTACATTACCAGTAAAAGTAGATATTTCTTTTTTCTTACCATCTACAACTAAAGTTATATCTTTTTTAAAATGATTATACCCTAAACTCCCACCACTTATAAGTGACGTGGCAAGTAAAGATGATATTATTATGTTTCTCATATTTAAGTCTCCTTTTTATTTATATTATAAAAGTAGATGATAAAATTGTAACTTTTTTGATATTTTTTGTCAACTTGACAATAATATCAAAATATGCTTATGTTTATTTTTCAACCTTTATTAAAGATTTGCACTTGTAACTTTTTGTTACTCTTTTTACAAAATATTTACAAAAAAATAAAACCAAATTTCTTTGGTTTTATATATTACTAATTTGCCAATTTATAGTTTGTTTATTTAAATTAGATAAAATTTCATTGGTTTTTGAAAAGTGTGAACATCCAAAAAAACCTCTGCTAGCAGATAATGGACTTGGATGAGGGGCTTCAAGTATATAATGCTTATTATTATCTATAAGATTTTTCTTGCTTCTTGCATTATTTCCCCAAAGCAAAAATATAACTTCATCTTCTTTTTCATTTAAAAGTTCTATAATCTTGTCAGTTAATATCTCCCACCCCATATTTTTATGAGAATTAGGTTCTCCTTCTCTTACAGTTAAAACGGTATTAAGTAAAAGTACTCCTTGATTTGCCCAACTAGTTAAATCTCCGTTATTTGGTATATATAAATTCAAATCATACTGTAATTCTTTATAAATATTAAGAAGAGACGGTGGAGTTTTAATTCCTTTTTTTACGGAAAAAGCAAGTCCATGAGCTTGATTTTCTCCATGATAAGGGTCTTGTCCAAGTATAACTACTTTAGTATCTTTATATGATGTAAGCTTTAATGCATTAAAAATATCGTACATATCAGGATATATTTTTTTAGTTTGATATTCTATTTTTAAAAAATTTCTTAATTTGATATAATAATCTTTTTCAAACTCTTCTTTTAATAAATTATCCCAGTCATTGCCTATAAAAACCATATAACTCCTCCATTAATTTTCGTTTAAAACCCGTATATTTTCTATTCTTTTGGTTATATTATTTCTATCTAAGTTCTCAAGGATTATAACACAATTTTTTCTACTTGCCCCAGTTAGATCTCTTAAATTAGCCAATGTTATTTCTTTATTTTCTTTTAAGTAATTTATAATTTTATTTTTAGTTTCCTCATAAGTTTCTTTATCTATTATATATAAATCATCCAGTTTTATTAAAGTTTTACCTATCATATATTCAACTACTTCTTTATAGTAATTATTTTCATTTAGTTCATTTATGCTAGGTATATTCTTTATACCAGATTCTCTAACTTTACTTAATACTATATTCTCTATTTCCTTTTGTTTTTGATTTAAAATCACATCAAAATCGTATAAAGCCACCATTTTATCGATTATTTTTATAACTTTTTGATTAGCTAGTATATCAATTAATATATCAAATTCTTTATTATTGAAATCTTTCAGCTTAGATTTTAGTTCTTCTTTTTTGATACCTAATTTTAATCTATTTTTTTTATGATAGTCATAAAGTATTTTTTTAATATCATCTTTTAAATTCTCAAAAGATATTTTGTGGATATAACTACTATTTAGTTTGACTATTCTATTTTGATTTATAAGATTTTCTATTTCCAAAAGTATATTTTCTTTAGTTTCTCCCGTATATTTTAAAATATCTTCAATGCTAGAATTAGAATTTTTCAAAATAAATTCATCTATAATTATTTTTAAATCTCCGTTTTCTTTTCTTTTTAATTCATCTATTATATTTTTATCAAATCTTTTATGCTTTTTATAAGATACATCGATTATAACACCTCCACCTATGGTAAACATAGGCGAATATGTTCTTATTACAAAAGGATCTTTATTTTTGACTACTATACTTTCTTCAAGCCTTAATTGTGCAAAACAATTTTCTCCACTTTTTAAGACTTCTTTTTCTAAAAGAACTACTCTGCATAAAATTTCTCTAGTTCCGTGGTATAATTTAAGTCTGTCCCAACTTTTAAGTTCTTTTTTTAGATTATCAACTAAAGAAAGTTTTACATCAAGCATCATAGCTTCTTTCACAGAATTATTTTTAGCTAAAACATCTCCTCTTTTTATATCATCAACTTTTAAATTCGATATATTTATGGCAGTTCTTTGACCTGCATAAGCACAATTTACATTCTCTCCGTGCACTTGAATATTTCTAATCTTCGCTAATTTATTACTCGGATACAAAAACAGTTCATCATCAATTTCTATTTTACCTTCAAGTAAAGTGCCTGTTACTATAGTTCCAAAACCTTTAAGTGAAAAAACTCTGTCCACATTTAATCTAGCAGGTAAATTTTCATCTTTAGATGTAGTATTTTCAGTTAAAAAATCTATCTTTGAAACTAAAGTATCAATTCCTTTTTTAGTTATAGAATCAACTTCAATTATCTCACAATTTTTTATAAAAGAATTTTTAAGTCTTTTATTTATATCATCTTTTACCATTTCTTTAAATTCAAAATCAACACTATCACATTTAGTTAAAACTATTAGTGAATTTTTTACATTCAAGAAAGATAAAATATCCATATGTTCAGTAGTCTGAGGCATAATCCCTTCTGTTGCAGATATAACTAAAAGTAAAATATCTATGCTAGATGCACCAGCTAACATATTTTTAATAAACTTCTCGTGTCCTGGAACATCTACTATACCTGCTCTTTTTCCACTTGGTAAATCAAAATAAGTAAAACCTAAATCTATTGAAATACCTCTTTTTTTCTCTTCTTTTAAAGTGTCTGTATCTCTACCAGTCAAAGCCTTTATAAGAGTTGTTTTTCCGTGGTCTATATGACCTGCTGTTCCTATTATTATATTTTTCAAGATAGACACCTCTTTAATTCTTCATATATTAAATCAAATTCATCTTCAAATATAGTTCTAACGTCTAATATATATTTTTCATCTTTTATTCTTCCTATTATATGAGACTTAGAAAGTCTTAATTTTTTTTCTAAACTAGAAACACTAATTTTTTTAGGTATTATCTCTATAACTTTAGAATCTATAAACTCAAGAGGCATAGACCCTCCACCAACTTGAGATTTTGAATCACTTATTTTTATATCAAAATCTTTTAAATCTTTTATTTTATCGTATAAGCCAACAGCTTTTTTTTCTAATTCTTGAATACTATAAGTAAGCATTCTTAATGTTGGTATATTTTTTATAGCATTTTCTTCGTATAGATACATTCTCAAAGTAGCTTCTAGTGCACAAATAGTTAACTTATCCACTCTTAAAGCTCTGGTTAACTGATTTTTTTTCATTTTTTGTATGTACTCTTTTTTACCTACTATTATACCTGCCTGAACTCCACCAAGCAGTTTATCCCCACTAAAAGTAACTATATCTACTCCGTTTTTTAATGAATCAAGTACAGTTGGTTCATAAGATAGCCCATATTTAGATAAATCAATAAATACACCACTTCCTAAGTCCTCAATAAGTGGTACATTATACTTTTTAGAAAGATTACTTAATTTATCTACCTCAACACTTTCGGTAAAACCTAGTATTTTGTAGTTACTAGTATGAACCTTCATAATAGCCCCTGTATTTTCGTTTATACTTTCCTCATAATCCTTTAAATGAGTTTTATTAGTAGAACCTACTTCATTTAATTTAGCACCACTAAGCTCCATTATACTTGGAATTCTAAAAGAACCCCCAACCTCAACAAGTTCTCCACGAGATACTATAACTTCTTTTTCTTTAGCTAAAGTATTTAAAGAAAGTAAAACTGCACTTGCATTGTTATTTACTACTAAAACATCTTCTGCACCAGTTAATCTTTTTATAATATCTGTTAAATGAGTATATCTAGAACCCCTCTCACCATTTTCTATATCATATTCTAAATTTGAATATCTAGTTGCAATAGAAAATAGATCGTCTTTTATTTGTTCACTAACTAAAGACCTTCCTAAATTAGTATGAATTACTATCCCAGTTCCATTTATAACTTTCTTAAGAGACAAACTGTACTTTAACTTAACTTTATATATCACATCATTTACTATACTTTCTATATTTATATCCAAGTATTTATTAGAATTTATTATTTTTCTTCTATTTAACTCTATAACTTCTCGAATAGTTTCTAAAACTATACTTCTTGGATAAAAATTCAATGTATTTTTTATCTCATCTTTAGATAAAACCTCATCAACAGAAGGTAATTTCCTAAAAAGTTCTTTTTTATCCACTATAAGCTCCTTTACAATACTTCTATATATTTTTCTTTTTTACTAACTACACTTCCTATTATCTTAGCTTCAATAGAACCATTTTCTTTCATAGATTTTACTAAAGAATCTGCTAAGTCACTACTTACAGAAACCAATAATCCACCTGAAGTTTGTGGGTCATATAATATATCCTCTATTTCAGATTTTATATTGTTTATCTTTACATCTTTTGATATATACTCTCTATTTTTATACATACCTGCAGGTATGATACCCATACTAGCCATCTGTATAGCTCCTTCTAAAATAGGAACATCTTTTGAATTTATCTTAATAGATACATCAGAGGCTTTTGCCATTTCAAGAGCATGTCCTAAAAGTCCAAATCCAGTTATATCTGTTACTGAATTTACACTTATTGTTTCAAAACTTTTAGCAGCATACTTATTAAGATGAACCATACATTCTATAACTTTATCTTTTATATCATCTGAAACTAAATCTTCTTTCATAGCGGTATTTAATATTCCAACTCCAATTGGTTTAGTTAAAACTAGCTTATCTCCAACTTTAGCATTTGCATTAGATAAAACTTTATTTGGATTAACAAACCCAGAAACAGATAAGCCATATTTAGGTTCCTTGTCATCAATAGTATGACCACCTACTAACATAGCTCCACTTTCTTTTACCTTATCAAATCCACCTCTTAATATTTCTCCCAAAACGTTCATATCATAGCAAGATGGAAAACAAACTATATTCATTGCTAAAGTAGGATTCCCTCCCATAGCATAAACATCTGATAAAGCATTAGATGCAGATATTTGACCAAAAATATAAGGATCATCTACCATAGGAGTAAAAAAATCTAATGTTTGAATAAGTGCTATATCTTCATTTATTTTATAAACAGCAGCATCATCTGATGTTTCAAGCCCAACTAATAAATTATTGTTTTCTATATTTTTAGGAAGTTTTGATAAAACATCTGCCAGAACCTCTGGACCAATTTTAGATGCTCAGCCTCCTGATGTAGTCATATGTGTTAACTTCATAATATCACTCCTTTTTAAATATAATAACACAATTTATACATCTATATGATTTTTTATTTCATCGTATTTTTTCTCTCCTATACCATTTACATTTTGAATTTCTTCAATAGATAAAAATTCTCCATTTTCTTCTCTATGACTTATAATTTTATTTGCAGTTGACTCTCCTACCCCAGGTAAAGAATCCAATTCCTCAACACTTGCAGTGTTTATATTTATTTTATCGTTATTTTCATCTTTTTTTGTTTCTTGATTTTGTATATTTTCACCTACTTTAGGAATAACATAATGCTTTTCATCTTCTAATTTAATTGCAAGATTAATATTATTTAAATCTGCATCTGCAGTAGTTCCTCCAACTAAATTTACTGCATCCCAAAGCCTTTTATCACTATCTAAAGTAACTACACCTGGATTTAATACTTCGCCACTAATAAAAATTGTAACAGTTTTTTTATTATCTAATGTATCATTAGTAGTTATAACGACTTCATTTACATTTTCTTCTTCGCTAACAATATACATATCATCATTATTTTCAAAAAATTTATATCCTCCTATAGACAATAATATCATCAAAAAGATAATTATTTTCATTTTATACCTCCTTTATTTTAATTATTAACAAAAATATGTTATACTAAAATATAACTTTTTAAGGAGGTTAGTATGATGAAAAAAGTGTTATCTATTTTTCTTATAATAGTAAGTGCTATATCTATTTTTATAGGCAATATAACATATTCATTTGCAGACAATCTACCTACAATATCGGCACCTTATGCAGTTTTAATGGATTATGAAACTGGTCAAGTATTATACGAAAAAAACGGAGATCAAAGAGTATATCCAGCATCTACAACCAAAATGTGGACGGCATATGTAGTACTTAAGCACGTAGATGATTTAAGTCAAAGAATTCGTATAGAAAACTTAGAACCTATAGATGGAACTAGTATGTATCTTCAAAACGGAGAATCTTTTACAGTAAAAGAACTTTTACAGGGTCTTATGATAACTTCTGCTAATGATGCAGCAGTAGTTCTTGCAAGATTTGTTAGTGGAAATGAACAAGAATTTGCTAATCTTATGAACGAAGAAGCAAAAAAAATCGGAGCAAAAAATACTCACTTTAATAATCCAAATGGTCTTCCAGATGAAAACCATTATACTACTGCTTACGATATGGCACTAATGTCAAGAGAGGCTATGAGTAATGAAACATTTAGAGAAATAGTAAGCCAAGAAAGAGTATTTTTTAAACAAGATGAAACTACATTTGTTGCTAGAGATTTTGTAAATACTAATAAGTTTATATCTGGTACATCAAACGAAAAAATGATGTATAATAATCAACTTATAGATATAAAATATCCCATAGTAGACGGTATAAAAACAGGATTTACTAATGATGCGGGTAAATGCCTTTTAAGTAGTGCTCTTAAAAACGATATGAGACTTATAAGTGCAGTTTTTAAAACCACAGGAAATACTAATATGTATATAGATTCTAGAACTTTACTAGATTACGGTTTTAATAATTTTAAATCGACTACCATAGTACAAAAAGAAGAATATTCAAATAGTAAAAAAGTATTTTTTTCTAAGCAAAAAACTCTAAACTATGAGCCAAAAAGTGGATACAAACTAGTTTTACCTAAAGATGAGAAAGTAGAACAATACTCAGTAAAAGAAATTTTAAAAGATATAAATCTTCCAATAAAAAAAGGTGACGTCGTAGGTTCTTTGGAAGTATATAAAAACAACGAATTGGAAAGTACAATAGATTTAATAGCAACTAATGATGTAGAAAGTATATTGCCATTTTTTAATAAAAATGTACTATTAAGCATAGTAAAAATACTTTTAGTATTAATACTACTAATACCTATTAGTCTTATATTATTAAAAAAATATTTAAATCGATATAGAAAAAATAAAAGAAATAGATTCTATCGAAATAATAAAAACATATATATAAATAAAAAAAGTAAAAATATAAACTTTAAAAATAACAGAAGGTATAAGTAAAAGGTGCTCATTAGCACCATTTTTTTATACCTTCTCCATGAATAAATATTAAATTTTTAGGTTTTATTATATCTATAACTTTATTAAGTTCTAAGTAATTTGCATGAAATGGTATGCTTATATTTATAAAATTTATTTTAATAGTGTCAAATGGCTTTATTTTATTTTCATAAGTTTCCTTATCTAAAAATCCACTAATTATAACTGTGACCATTTTTTTGTCTTTTAATGACAAATCGTAATACTTTTCAGAGATACTACCATCATTTAAAGAACCGCCACTAGCTATTATAATATTATTTTTACAATATTTTTCGTACAAACTATATTCAATATCATCACTTTTATCTAATAAATTATAGTATATAGATATATTTTTGGCTATCCCGTCTACTAAAATATCTCCTTTTATTGTACTATTTCTTATTAAGTTATGAGTTTCTTGAGCCTTTCCTATTGCAGATGAAGGCAAGAGTACTTTTATATTATTTTTTATAGACAAATCTATAAAATAAGTAATTAATTTTTTCTTATATTCAAATGGAATTTCTATATTCTTATTTCCATAAGTAGACTCCATAATTAAATAATCGATAGCCTTATACTTTTTAAAAAAATTTTCATTTATATATGTGCTAGTAATATTTTTATTAAAAGAAAAATCGCTAGTATGAAGTAACTTTTTGCCGTTAAACTTTATAAAAACCCCTACTGATCCCTTTATATGATTACTTGGAAAAAACTCTATATTTATTTTCCCTATATTAAAACTATCATTTTCTTTTTTTAATATTATTTTATTACTATCTGTTATATAATCTTTATTTATTATATTTATAATTTCATAAGTATCTTTAGTCATAAATATTTTGTTAGCATAAGGGGTTATAACGTCCATACTACCGTAATGGTCTAAATGAGCATGAGTTATTATAAGACATTTTATACTGTTTATATCTAAATTATTTCTTATAAAAAAATCAACTACGTCTATCTTAGACTTATCCTTTGATAAAACCTTACAACCACAGTCAATAACTATTATATCTTCATCTATTTTTATTATATGCATACTAACCATAGATTTAGATTTATAACTTATAATTTCTATATGCTCATCACAAAAATCATATTTACAAACACTTTCTGGCATATAGTAATTTTTAGTTTTAAAATCAATTATATCAATAAGCGCTTTACCTATATGATGATTTATATTATCACAAGGTAACATATAAGTATAATCCTCATCATTTTCTAATTTCATTTTATATATATTATGTATTTGATATAAATCCAATTGTTTTAATATGTCCAAAACATCTTCTATATAATTTTTAAAATCATCGTTATTTTTTATTGACTTCTTTCTTTCTAATATTATACCTATCAATATATAAATATATTTAAGTTTTAAATCTTTTATATTTTCTATAATATTAAAGTCATCAATCAATACCATTGGTATCTTAAAATAAATAAGTATATCTATAAAATCATTTATATCAACTTTATTTGAATTTATAATTTCTATTATTTTTTCTTTATTATTTTCATACAAAAATTCTGCTTTTTCATACAACCTAAGATTAAGTAAAGATAATATGGCATATACTATTCCTACACTATTTTTATTTAATAAAAAACATTCTTTACCATAATAATACGAAAGTAAATACTCTTTTTTTCTATATTTAGTATAAGACAATAATTCAAAAAATATCTTTTTCCCAAGTTGTATATAAGAAACATTTTCTATAAAACAATCAATTTTATCAATTTCTTGAAAATCATATTTTTTTATATCTTCTATATGTAGCAAAATATCTTCTTCTATATTTTCTATCTCTTTTTTAGTGAACAAATTATCATTATACTTATACATATTACTTTGGAGGGTCTACCTTTAGTCTTTTTAATATCATAGTAGACTTCGATTTTAATTCTTTTTTGCAGAACTTACTTTCAATAATAAAAAATAATATATCTATAAACTCATCTTTATTTTTATCATCTAAAAGTCTATCCACTAAATTTAAAACTGCTAAATAAACATGCTCACTACATTTTGCTTTATTATTATCATAAATACCAAGTAAATTTTTTATCTTAGGTATTATTATATCCCTAAAATTAAACTTCGGTTGATTACACATTTCATACGAACTATTTATAGCCTTTATAATCTTTTCATCATCAAAACTAGTTAAATACTCATTATAAACTATATTTACTGATTTTTTTAATAGTTTGCTACTTTTATATGAACAATCTCTTATTATAGAAAATATTTTTCTGTGATTATAACATCTTTGTTCTATATATTCTCTTATAAGTTGTTTAGTTTCTTCTTCTTTTCCTATACTACACATAGATGCATAACAATATATTTTTTTATCATCATCATATTTATATCTATCTATAATATTGTAAAATTTTTCACTTATTCCTATACGACTTCCCCATTGAGCTAAAGTTATCAGAGCCGTTCCTATTTCTATTGAATTACACTCGTACTTATCAATAGCATTTATAAGCATTTCTTCAACATAAGGATAATTCGAATATCTTATCGCTAAAAATGCATCTTTTCTAGTATCAAAATTATCAATCCAAAGATTAAAACATTCCTCAAAATCTTCTTCATATCTCCAATTCTTAGCTTTTTTTATCATAGTATTTAATGTAGTTTTTTCCACCTTAGAAACATTAGGTAATGCCCTACTTATTACTTTTTTTGCTTGATAATTTATATTTTCTTTTTGTAGATATTCTTCTAGTTTTATAATTCCTAAATCACCAAAGCTATTTATATAATTATTTATAAAAAATTTACCCATTTCAACTTCCATACTATCTTGTTCTTTGATAGTTGAAATAAGCGATAAAGTGTACTCTATACATACTTCATTTTTTACACTCATAAAAGATTTTAAAGCATATATTTTATTATCATTTTTTGTATGATAATCATTTATTACTTTTAATAAATCTAAATCTTTTATTTTTGAACAAGCATTTATAATTATCATTATTTGATTACTAAAAGTCCATTCTCTAAGAATAAACTCTATAGTTTCTTTATATTCTAAAGGTTTTTTCATATATATTTCATATATTATATTCGATATTTTTTTTGTTATTATATTTTCCGTACAAATTAAATTATTTATAATTTTTGATGCATAAAGTATAGCTTCTATTGGACAAGTATCCCTATTTATCATACTATTTGATATAAGATTTACTTCTCTTTCAAATTTATTTAAATCATATTTTTCTGACTCAAAATTTTCGCTAAAGCATCTACATAAACTTTTTATATCTTTTGATAAAAACTTCCAATAAAAAAGTCTATTATTATATACACTATTACTTTCTCCCCCGACTTCACTTACTTCATCTATATTATTAATTTTATAATTAGTTATGCTGTCTTTATATAATTCTAAATCCTCTAAACTTCTTAACTTCAAAATACCACCCCTAAAAACTTTCTTTTAGCATAACTTCTTGTCTTAGTTCTATCTTTTCCCCGTCAACATCAACAAAAAGCTTTAAATATTTATCTTTATCTATTGAAAAATCTATATCAATTAAAGTTCCTGGCTTTTTAGGTTTTGAAAAATATGCTTTATATTTTCTTTGTATCCTCATTTTTGAATCAAACTCATCTATTCCTGCATATAAATTTAATTCAACACCTGAAGGGCTAGTAGTTTTTAATATCCCCTTTAATTTACCTTCACAAGGTACTTTTTGATTAGAACTTATTATAGTAATTGGTAATCCTTCTTTTACATCTATCATTATAGCTTCTGCTAAAACTTTAGTTAGATGAAAACTTTTTTTAGTATCAACTTTATTTAAAGTAGTTTCATAATAATCATATATAGCAGCCCCTTTTGCAACAGAACTTAGTGGGTCTTGAGAAGTTATTATATTTTCCTTATCTATATCTAATATATAACTTATCTCATCAACTATTTTTTTATATTTAGTCATACCTCCAGTTAAAAATAAATAATCTATACTATTTTTATCTATATTGTAATCATTTAAAATATTCATTATGGGGTCAACGATATTTTTATTTAATTTTTCATCAAGTACCCTATTAGTCTTTTCACTTCCTACGAAAAAACTGCTTATTATTTCATCATACTCATCTTTATTTATCGAAAACATATATGGCTTATTATCATAAAAATCCATTATATAATGGTCAAAACTTTCACCAAAATAACAATTCATTTCTATATCTGATGATATTCTTTCCTTTGCTTTTTCTGCAAAAATCCTAAGATGTCTAATCATATTTTCTCTAGTTTCTTTATCTATTGTGTTGTAGTCTAGATTATTTTTTTGCAAAAACTCATTTAACTTGTATAATGCTACTTTATTATCAAAATCTATTCCACCAAGCTCATCGTATCTTCCTATTGCTATTTCTGTAAACTCTAGTTTTCTATCTTTTTGTAATACATCAACTATCGCTATATCACAAGTTCCTCCACCTAAATCAAATACCATTATTCTAGTATTTTCACTAAAATCAACACTTCTTTGATATTCAATTAAATTCGCCTGTTCATTTATAAAATCAATAAGTGCCGAAGTTGGTTCTGGAATTAAATTAACATTTTTGAAACCGATTTCCATTGCTGCATCTTTGGTATCCTTTATTTGGTCGGTATTAAAAGATGCTGGAACTGTTATAGTTACATTTTCAACTTCTTT
>JAGHEK010000100.1 GCA_017889265.1 Romboutsia sp.
ATTTATTTTTCTATCTATACTAGTTATTTTTTCAACTATATCATCAGTAAGTATTATTCTCGAATTGTTTTTTGGTATTCTTGCACGTTCTCCTTTAGTTCCTTCACCAACGGCAGATTCAAAACTAACACCTACTTCAAAAAGTTCTTGGTAACTCATTTCTTCCATAAAAATTAATCCTCCTATTAGTTATGTTATTTTATAATTTAGACTAAATTTAAATAATTTTCAATACTATTTCAAATTTATATTATATAATTTATGTATATTAAATATAGAAAGGGAGTTTTAATTTGTCAGTTTTAGTTACATTAATTATAATTGGTTTTGTATCAAATTATGTAGGTAAATTATTTGAAAAGATTAAATTACCTTCATTAATAGGAATGATGATTTTTGGTATGATAGTAGGACCGTCATTTTTAGATATTATAAGTGATGATGTTTTAAATATATCTCCTACTATAAAAGATATTTCTTTAGTAACCGTTCTTTTTATCGGTGGGCTTGGAATTAGTCTTGAACAAATGAAAAAAATAGGTAAACCGGCAGTTTTACTTAGTGTAGTTCCTGCGACTTTAGAAGGATTTGCTATTGCTATTTTATCTATGATATTTTTAGATTTTACTTTTGTTCAAGGGGCTATTTTAGGTTTTATAATAGCAGCAGTTTCACCTGCAGTTTTAATACCTTCTATGGTATCTTTAATAGATAAAAAAATAGGTCAGGATAAAGCTATACCACAACTTTTATTAGTTGGAGCTAGTGCAGATGATACAGTGGCTATAACTTTATTTACTACTTTTTTAGGAATTTACATGAGCGAAGGAGAATTTTCTTTTTTAAGTTCGATTATTTCAATTCCTATTACTATATTATTTAGTATAGGCGTAAGTATATTAATTTTTAAATTGACAAAGACTATTATTTTGAAAGTTAAAAATAACTTTTTGAAAGTATTTATAGCCTTTTTTACTATTTTATCTATGAGATTTATTGAAAAAAATCTTCATATAAGTATTTTTAATTCACTTTTTTCGGTTATGGTATATGGGTTTTTAATTAGAAATTATCTAGTTGATAGCAGTAAGTTTATATTAGACAAAATGAATTATATTTGGAAATATGGAAAATTATATTTATTTACTTTTGTAGGTATGGCAATAGATCCTAAATTGGTTGGAAAATATTTTTTTATAGGTCTTATAATATTAATTATTTCTCTTTCTGTTAGGTCTTTAGGAGTGTTAATTTCTCTTAGAAATACGAATTTAAATAACAAAGAAAAATTATTTTGTATAATTGCATATTTACCAAAAGCGACTGTTCAATCTGCTAAATCTTCAGTACCTTTACAAATGGGGGTAGTAGGAGGAGAAATTATGCAGGCAATAGCTATATTTAGTGTTTTACTTACTGCTCCAATTGGAAGTATTTTAATTAAATTAACATCAAAGAGATTACTAAAAACTGAAGATTAGTTTTTAGTAATCTCTTTATAAAACTCTATACAAATATCATATATATTCTCTTTATTCAGGTTTTTAGAATTTAGGTAATTATAAAACTCCAAATCATAAGTATAGTTTTTAAAATCATATTTGTATCCTAGGTATTTTAAATCTAAGTATTTTGAAAATCCTTCTGATAAATTTTTTATACACCAATTTTCAAAAGTATATGAGTCTTTAAATTCTTTATAATCTTCGTTTAATTGTTCGTCATTTTTAAGAGTTTTACATATATCTATAAATTCTTTGTTATTAATTAAATCTGAAAATATTAAGTTTGAGTATTCATTAATAGGTATTTTTAGTATGTCTTGTAAATTGCTATTTTCAAAAATAGTGTTTATTATGATATTATCTTTTACAAAATTATGAGAATTAAGAGGATTTAATGTATAGTAAAAAATTGTTTTATAATTATTTTTTATTTGTATATTTGTATTTTTTGCTAAGAAAGATTTTAAATTTATGTTACTTTTAGATATAGTATTGTTTAATTTTTTCGATAATCTATTATAATATCTTTCCTGTTTTTTAAAATATTTATCAAAATACTCATCATAGAAATAATCGAAAAATATTTTAAAATCATTTTTATTATCTTCCGTTAAGTTAATATCACTTTTAATTATTTCTTTAATTATTTCATCTTTAGTGTGTATATCTTTATAGATTATTTGGTTAATATATTCAAATGATGAATGGTTTTTAAATATATTATCTAGTCTTTGTTTCATTTTTGTATCCATTGAATTATAAGTTTTTATTAACCATTCGTAGTGCTTATGCGAATTATTAGATATGTTTTTGTATAAACTTTCAATATCGTTATTTTTATTTAGGACATTTACGTTATATAATTCATATGCGGTTTCTATCAAGTTAATTTTAAGATTAAGACCATCTACCTGTAATTCAGAATTTTTTTGAACATCTAATCCTAACAAGTTTAATAATATAAATAAAGATATAATAATTTTTATAATATTATTTTTAATAGTAATCACTCCTCAATAGAGTAGATTAAATTTTTTAAAATAAAAAACCTTTACAAAAAATACTACAATATTTTTATACTAAAATTATATTTTAATAATATTTGATTTAATATGTTTGATTATAGCTAACTTTTTTAGTTTATGTTGAATATATTATAAGTGATTAATATAGTAATAATATTGACACTACTAGTCTTAGTTGATATAATGAATATCGATATTTTAACTGAATATAATAAAACCAGGCATTGATATTTTGCTGGGCTTTTTAATAAGCAGTGGAATTTTATAATCCATGGGGTAGTGTAAAAACTCTCTATGGATTTTTTATTTATTTAAATATATGAGGAGGAATAATATGGAGAAAAATTATAAGAAAGTGAAGAATGTTTTATGGTTAATACTATTTGCCAATTTTTCAGTTGCACTATTAAAAATAATAATAGGTACATCTATAGAAAGTGCCAGTATGACTGCAGATGGATTTCATTCTATATC
>JAGHEK010000101.1 GCA_017889265.1 Romboutsia sp.
AAAGTAAGTCCGCCCCATATGCATAAATTTTTAATACCTCTTAATCTTAAAGCTATAACTAATATAATAGGAATAGTTATAAGAGCTGTAAGAAATCCTCCTGATGAAACCATACAAAGTAACATAATAAAAGATGCTACAGTAGATATAAGTAAAAATATCTTTAATTTATTATCTTTTTCTAATAATAAATACATGAAACTTATACAAAATACAACGGCAGACATAGCACTACCAAAGTTAGGATTATAAAGAGTCGTTATAATATATCCATTTAAGTCTCCACCTAACATATTATTTACAAAATCTTTTTCAAGCAAGTTATTACCATATAAATATGTAACACTAAATATAAAGTTTATCACTATAAACGGTATAAATGCCATATAATATAATTTATAATATTTTTCTTCTATCTTAGTATTAAATAAAACAAAAAATATAATCAGGTAACAATACCACGCTAAAGAGCCTTCGAATCTATCGTGGTTACCAAAAAATGCTATATTCGGATACTTCGAAAATACATCAGATAAGAATATAACTATAGCAAAAATTCCTATCAAAATATTTATCTTACTATTTTTAATTTCTTGTTTTAAAAAAACTACTTTATAAGTAAACATAAAAAGCATTAGAAACGATCCTATATAAAGAAGTGAAGCTTTATAATAGTTAAAAACATCAGCTTTACCTCCTGTTGCATATGAATTTCCATAAAGCATCGGAGTATAACTGGCAAATTCTTTTTTATACATTACTATGGGTATTATCGCTAACATAAATATAGACGTTATAATAATCATTCTATCGATTAATTGTACTTCTTCTTTTCTCTTTTGATATTTATTTATATTACTAACCATAAAATATTTCTCCTATTCACTAGTTTTACCTAGTTCATTAACTTTATTTAAAATAGCATTGGCCTTATCTATATCTCCTTTTTCATATAAAACTTGTGCATATAAATTAAGAACATCTGTATTATTTTCTAATCTTGGTTCTAATTCAAACATCTTATTTATAAATTTTTCTGCTTCTTCATACTCTTCAAGTTCAACAGACACTAAAGCCTTTTTTAGATATATTTCTGGATTTTCTATAAAATCATCTTCTATATCTTTTAATAATTTTTCTGCTTCTTCGATATTTTCACCACTAGATAAAATTTCATTAATTTTTTGATATTTCTCATATGAATCTTTAAGTTCAGTATTATAACTTTGACCTTTAGACCACATGAAAATTATACTAATAATAAAAGCAGAAAAAGAAATAACATATATTTTTGTATTCTTTTTCATATTATCCTCCAAAAAATTTAGTCTTTCTTTTTTAATGTATTATCAACTTTTATTTTAGACGCAAAATTTTCTTTATCAACAATATCTTTCATGTATGATAACAAATCATCTCTTAAATTTTCTTTTTTTAATGCAAAGTCAATAGTAGCTTCCAAAAATCCTAATTTGTCTCCAACATCATATCTTCTTCCTTCAAAATCATATGCATATATAGCCTCTTGCTTAGATAGAGTTTTAAGAGCATCAGTCAATTGAATTTCTCCACCTTTTCCCGGTTCTTGTTTTTCAAGAATTTCGAAAATAGAAGGATTTATAATATATCTTCCAAGAATAGCTATATTAGAAGGTGCCTCGTCCTTATTAGGTTTTTCAATCATATCTTTAACTTTATAAACTCTATCTTCTATATGTTTAACATCCAATATACCATACTTGTCAACATTATCCACATCTACATGTTGAACTCCAAGTATAGTAGTTTTATACTCATTATAAGCATCTATTAACTGCTTTAAACATGGAACATTTGAGTCTACTATATCATCTCCAAGTAAAACAGCAAATGGTTCATTTCCTATAAAACTCTTTGCACAATAAATAGCATGTCCAAGTCCTTTAGGCTCTTTTTGTCTAATATAGTGAATATTAACCATATTAGATATTTCTTTTACCATTTCAAGCATTTCTTTTTTTCCCTTTTGCTCTAATTCCAATTCCAACTCTACAGATTTATCAAAATGATCCTCTATAGATTTTTTATTTCTACCTGTTATAATAAGAATTTCTTCTATTCCCGATTTTACCGCTTCTTCTATTATATATTGAAGAGTAGGTTTATCAACAATCGGTAACATTTCTTTTGGTTGTGCTTTGGTTGCAGGTAAAAATCTAGTACCTAAACCAGCAGCTGGTATTATAGCCTTTTTTACTTTCATAAAACACCTCTTTATTATATATATTTATATATTATATCATAATTTGCAATAAAAAAACACTAGATATACTAGTGCTTTATAAGCAAAACATAAGCGGGGTTCTGTATTAGATGATTATCTATCTAGGCTTATTGTCACCAATAAGCTCAAGCGGCCTACCAAACCGGAGAATGCGAGCAACATTCTTTTTATCCTAACTTGGCCTTGCTTCAGGTGGGGTTTACACGGCTTGATTAGTCACCTAATCAACGGTGAGCTCTTACCTCACCTTTTCATCCTTACCATATAAATGGCGGTTATTTTCTGTTGCACTTTCCTTAGGATCACTCCCTCTAGGCGTTACCTAGCACCCTGCTCTGTGAAGCCCCGACTTTCCTCACATAAAAATGCGCAATCATCCGTTTTACTTAAACAATATAATAACATTTATAAAAACAAGTGTCAACTTGATATATTTTACATATATAAAAAAAATACCCCTAAGAGTATCTATATTTGGAGCTGGTGATAGGAATCGAACCTACAACCTGCTGATTACAAGTCAGCTGCTCTACCGTTGAGCCACACCAGCATATTCTGCATACATTTAATGTTTTTGGTCAAGTCCTCGACCTATTAGTATCGATAAGCTAAATACATTACTGCACTTACACCTTCGACCTATCAACCAGGTAGTCTTCCTGGGGTCTTACCCTTACGGGGG
>JAGHEK010000016.1 GCA_017889265.1 Romboutsia sp.
AAATTATCAGGATTTTCATCTAATTCTTTGGATATTCTATCAGCAATTCTTTCTTTCATTTCAGATGCAGCAGCATTAGTAAAAGTAACCACTAGCAGTCTATCTATATCTACTTTTTTAGTTTTTATAAGTTGTATTATTCTCTCTACTAAAACTGCAGTTTTACCAGAACCTGCAGCAGCAGATACTAGTAAATTACCTTTATCACTATCTATTACTAATTGTTGTTGTTTTGTCCACATTTTTTTGTTCCTTTCATTAAATCTAGTATTTCATCATCACTTTTTTTATTTATAACTTTATAGTTATTAAAGGATTTATCAAATTGACAAATAGATGAATATAAACAATAATCACAAGAAGTTTTTTCTTTTTGTTTTATAGGAGATAGTGATATATTTCCGTCTAACATTTCTTTGCATAAATCTTTTATTAAACTTCTAACGTAATTTCTTATTAAACTAAAATCTTCTTCGTCAATACATTTACTAGATTTTCCTAAAGTTCCGTCCTTTTTTATATTCGCTGGAATGATAAGTGATGATTTTGAATTATCTAAAGAATTATCCATTTTTTTTATTATGTCTACATCATTTAAAAGTAACCCCTTCATTTTAAGGTGATTTAATATAGTATTTTTTATTTCTTCATCTTCTTTATCTTCACTAAACTTTGCGATAGGGTCATCTATCGTTGAATAAAATATTCCTGCAGGATAAGAATTTTTTTCAGCTTCTAAAATGGCATCTAGATAGACTATGAGTTGAAGTTGTATCCCGTAATATATATCACTTAAGCTTATATCTTTTTTACTAGATTTATAATCTATAATTCTTATATATTTCCCATTTTGATTTTCAAATTCATCTATCCTATCTATCTGACCTCTTAGAATTATTTCTTCGTTATTTTCTAACACTATTTTTATAGGTGGATATTTTCCATTTTTAGAAAAATCAACTTCAAAACCACAAGGCTCAAACTCTCCTGCTTTTATTTGTTCACTAATTATTAAAATTGCATAACATAGCATATTCTTTATTCTTTTAACTAAATACTTATATCTTTCAGAACTTTTTAGTATATAACCCGGTATTTTGTTTAAAATATTATTAGTTATTTCAGATATTTTTGTATTTATATACATCTCATCTATATCTTTCCAAGTTTTTTTATCTTCGTATAGATTTTTTGAAAATTCATCTAATGCGTGATGCATAAAAGTACCAAGTTGTGGAGATGAAAATGAATATTCATTTCTTTCTTTCGCCTTTAATCCATACTTAATAAAGTATGAAAATGGACACTTAGCATAAGACTCCAATTTTGATATACTAAGCGAAGTATTTTGATATAACTTTTTAACTTTACTACTTTCTATCTTGTCTTTTATATTAGAATAATTAATTCCCTCTATAACTTTTTTTGTTTTTAGTTTATATTCATCATCAAGGCTAAAATATCTATATAAATCAAAATATAATTCATCTAAATTATCTTCATTTTTTATTTTATTTACAAGTAAGTTAAATGCTTGAGATTTAGATGTTATATTATCTATTTCATTATCATTCTTTTCATTGTCCAAACTAATATTTTTAAATATTTTTTTTAGTCTAGATATTATAATAGAAGGTCTTATAGTTTTTCCTTCAAAATCAGATATATGATAAGTTATTACCAAATTTTCTCTACTTGATGTTAATGCTTTATATATTAAGTATTGTTCTTCAAAAGTTTTAGTTTTTGTATCTATATCTAATTCTATACCTTTTTTACCTAAAAAATCTCTATCATTATCATTTAATAAAGAGTTATCTTTAGATACCAATGGAAAAACTCCGTCTATCGTCCCTATTAAATACAAATATTTTGTATCAGAATTTTTCATTCTATCTATACTACTTACTAAAACTTCATCAATACTAGGTGGTACTAAACCTAATTCATATTCATCAAATCCTAGATTTATAACTTTTATAAACTTATCTAAAGGTATATACTCGTCTCCCATTATTTCTACCATTTGGTCTAATACGTCTACTACTATATCCCAAACCTGAGAATACTCTTTATAAATATCTAATTCACCTTTTTGTTTTAGACTTTCCATTAAATTTTCTATACCGTCTTGTATATTTATATCGATTAAAAACTCATATAAATAAGTACAAATATCTTTTACTTTATTTTTCCCTTTTAGCTTCTCCTTAAAATCTATTATAGGTTTCATAATAAAGCTTCTTATCTCATTTACTTTTTCTTTTATATATAACTCGTACTCATCTTTATCTTTTAATATATCTTGATAGATTCCATATTCCCATTTTTCTTCGAACCATTTTTTCCCCTTTATACCGTTAGCAAGTACATAATTTTCAAGAATATTTATATCATCATTATCAATACCCAAAAGCCCACTTTTTAGATACCTAAACATAACTTCATAGCTATAACTTTTAGATTTCATCTCAAGTACTGATATAATAAGAATTATTATAGGATTATTTTTTGCTTCTCTTTTTTTATCTATAAAGTTTGGTATGTCATATTCACTAAATATAGAACTTATCAAAAAATCATACTTATTAAGGTCTCTAGTAGCTACTGTTATGTCCTTATATCTTACATTTTTAGTTTTTACTAACTTTACTATATCTTTAGCTACTTCTTCTACTTCTTGATATATATCATTAAATTCTCTTATTTTTATATTATTAGTTTTTTCATTATAAACTTTATATGGATAAGAATGATAGTATTTTTCTAAATGCTTTAATTCTTCATTTTGAAATCTATATAAATTATTTAAGACTATCGGCTTTTCTATTTTTATATTATTTAAACTACATAAATCTATTATCTTCTTTTGTGTAAACCTAGCTCTTAAAAATGCATCATTGTTAGAATTAATACTATCAGTAGTAAATGTTATAAGTACTTCTTTAGCTTGGTTAAATATATTTTTCAAAACGTTATACTGATTAGGGGTAAACCCTGTAAATTCATCTATATAAACATAAGCATTTTTTAAATAAGTACTATTTATAATTTTATTAGATAACGATTTTAATAAATCTTGAGAATCCACATATTTTTCGTGCAACTTTTCCTCAAAAGATTTATAAATTTTACTTATATCTTTTATTTTTAGTTTTAAAGTCTCATTCTCTATGTTAAGTGCTATTTCTTCAAGCATTTCATAACTTACATTATATTGTTTTAATTCGCTTATTGTTTCAGTTATAGAATTTATAAAACCTGATTGTGAAAATGATTTTGAAAATATCTCTAAATCACTGCTAACACTTTCAATAGCTTTATAAACTATCATAGCTTTTCCACTAGAATTTATATTTACATCTGTAAGTCCACCTTCATTTAGAAAGATTATATCGCTTAAGGTTTTGAAACTTAAAACTCTAGCTCTTAAATATTTATCTTTCGTATCATTTATAAAAAGATTACTAATCTTTTTTTCCATATCGAACGTATATTGTTCTGGAACTAATAAAATCACAGGAGTTTTTTCATCATCTTGCACTCTTTTTTTTATTTCTTCTAATAAATAAGTAGTTTTTCCACTACCTGCTCGTCCTAAAACAAATCTTATGCTCATTTATATCCCCTTACATATATTTTCTAATTCACAATATTTGCAATGATTAGTGTTTTTATAAAAGTTGTTATTTTCTATTGAATTTATATAATTTTTTATAATTTCTTTATATTTAAAATGATTTTCTTTAGAATGAACTATTTTTTTAGGTTCATCATCAAATTCCATTTGATAATAATTCATAGAAATATCTTGATAATCTATATTTTTATCAAAAATTTTAGGTAAAACTTCCATTCCTAAAAAAAGATAAACTATCGTTTGAATTCTATTTTTATAATTTTCATAACTCATTTTTTTATTTTCGGTTTTCCAATCCCATATTTCTATTTTATCTTCTTTTATTATTACTAAATCATATTTTGCTACCAAGTTTTTACCGTCTAATTTAAAACGTATCTCATACTCCGGTAACAAAATCCCTTCATTAGTATCTACAATACTCTTTATTTTTTCTATCCAACTATAAAATAGAGAATTTTTATCTATTCCTAAAGGTATATCATTAAAAAACCTCTCACAAACCAAATGAAACTCACTTCCGTAAACTAAGCTATCATAATACTCTTTGTGTCCAAATTTCTTCCAGTTAATGTTATCAATATATTTATACTTAAATTTTATAGGACAAGATTTATAAGTATTTATAGAGTTTTGACTATACAAAATTTCCAATTTCATCACCTACGATTTTCTTTCATTTTTTCTAATAAACAAATCATATATTTTGATATTTCATTTGGTTTTCTTTTATTTTCAATATCTTCTTTTGATTTATATTTACTAAAAGAAAAAACTATCATTTCTTTAGCTCTAGTTACTCCAACGTATAAAAGCCTTAGTTTCTCATTTATAATGTCTTTTTTATCCTGATAAAAATATGAATCTAAACTAACATTTTTATTATCTATAACTCTATCCATTTCATATTTTATAACTGCAGTCGGATTTTTATATTTATCTTTTAGATACCATTTTTCAGATGATATTTTTTTAGTAAACATATCAGGAAAATTAAAATTATTCATACCTACTAAAAATACACAGTCCCATTCTAGTCCTTTAGATTTATGATAATTACATACAGTAATAACCCCTTCTTTTACCTCATAACCTTCACTTTCGTAAAAAGTTTCTATAACCCTACTAAAACTTCTATTTTTGGTATCAGAAATAAGTTCGTATAATTTAATTAAATTAACATCTTCTGCTAACATATATTTAAAATAAAATGCTAAATAATCTAATATAGCATTGTCTTCTTTTTCTAAATTTAATTTATTTTTTATATGTAAAATAAGTTTTTCTATATTAACTACTGGAAAATCTAAGATATCTCGTATAGTTTTTATAGCTTTGTCTAATCTTTTATCATAAAAATTTCCATATATTATTTCTTCAGTAGTGTAATCTTTTAACTTTTCAAAAACATCATTTTTATTTTCTAAATCTAATAGTACTTCATCTAAAACTAA
Source organism: Romboutsia sp. (assembly GCA_017889265.1). Taxonomy (GTDB): domain Bacteria; phylum Bacillota; class Clostridia; order Peptostreptococcales; family Peptostreptococcaceae; genus JAGHEK01. The sequence continues at coordinate 5,095 of JAGHEK010000016.1, forward strand.
AATAAGTTTATCTACATCATCACAATGTATTAAAAAATCTATTATAATAGATAAATAAATTATAGATTTTCTTTTATAAAAAGAGTTTACTCCTAATTCTTCATATTCAAGTTCCTCTTTTTGTAACGCTTTAGTTACAGATTCTATATCTCTATTAAAAGGTACTAATATACCTATACTTTTATCTTCGTGATAAGTTTTTATTTTTTTTATTGTTTTTATGATATTTTCTATCTCTTCTTCAAAAAGAAGGCTTTGATTAAAATATATTTGATATTTTTCAGGTGAAGGATTAGGTTTATAACCTTCTGGTACGGTTTTTACTACTATTTTTTCAAAAGCATCACTATTTTTACAAACATCATTTACCAAATAATTTGCAAGTTCTAATATATCTTTTGAACTTCTATTTGACATATCCATTTTATATAAATAATCTGCTTCTTTCATAAAATCCTTGAAGTTTCTAGGATCTGACATTGAAAAAGTTCCAGTTATACTTTGATTAACATCTCCAACCCTTACTAAATTTCCGTTTGAAATAAGTTTTATTATTTTTCCCTGTATTTCATTTGAATCTTGACATTCATCTTCAAAAATATATTCATATCTATCTTTAAAAGTATTTCTAAGAGATTCATCTTGAAGTAATGCCTTATATGCAAGTATTAGTATATCATCAAAATCTAAAAAACCTTGATTTTTCAGTATCTGTTCGTATTCTTTATAAATACTAAGTACTATTCTTAAAAGTCCATTATAATTTTGACCTAGTAATTCTTCTAATTTAGAAGATGATATATCTTTGTATTTTAATTTTGATATAGAACTTAAAATCAAATCAAAAAAGTCTTCATTCCATTGATAATAAGCTATATATTTCATTTCTTCGTTTTTTATTTCCTTTATGAAAAACTCGAATACTCTTTCATTTTTTTCTTTATAGTCATTTATTAACTTTCCAAGTATTATATTTTTTTGTAAATCATCTAATATCAAAAAGTCTTCGTTTAACATCAAAATTTCAGGTTTTTCTTTTATTATCTTTACTGCTAAAGAGTGTATAGTCATTACATCATAAGTTTTATTTAACTTTTTATCATCTAATAAAACTTTTATTCTATTTTTGAAGTTATTAACCCCACTATTCATATAAGTTACTATTAAAACTTTTGATGAATTTATTTTCTTTTCTTTTATTAATTTAGATACTAAATTGGTTATTATGAATGTCTTTCCAGCCCCTGGTACTGCTTGTATTGCCATTTTTTTAGAATCATAATTTATAATATCAATCTGGTCTTCTCTGTATTTTATCATATATCCCCCAAATCTATTAAGTCTTCTATATATCTTGAAAAATAACTATCCTGAACGTATCCATTAATAGAGTATTCTGATTTATACATATAAACTCTATTTGCTTTTTCCAAAAGTGAATATACTAAATTATTAGTATAGTAATTTTGGTAATTATTTTCCATTTTACTGGTATATATACTATTAAAACTTTTCCTTAAAGATATAAAATTACTTATTTCTTTATCAATCTTATTTATCCATAAATCACTAGATATATCAAGCCATATCTGAACTTTAGAGTTTAGCTCATTATTTAGATAAGATACTGGAGATGATATAAAAACTGAATTTATATTTTTTATATTAGTTGAAAAATCAAATATAAAATCTTTTATATATTTTAATAAAAGCTCTTCATAGTTTTCATCCACTATACTTATAAATTTTTCAACCTCATCTATTAGTTTTTTACAAAGACTTATATTTTCTTTTGAGTATTTTAAATGCAACATTTTTTCAGTATAAAACTTATTCAAAAACTCGTAAACTTCAATATCCTTATGTGATTTTATATAAGATATAATATCTTTAAGCTCTTTTTCATAACAATTTAATATGGTTCTTGCTTTTATCTTATTAACTTCAAATAAAACCTCTATAAAATTTATGTAATTATCATAAGTTATAAATTTTTCCATTCCAAAAAATATGCACAGACTAACGTAAATACAATTTAAATAATTGTTATCTGTTAGTTTTATACTTTTTATATTATATACATCTATTTTATCTTCGAGCTCAGTTTTTATAAGCATTTCAACTATATCATTATTATTAGGTATAAGTATAGCTATATCTTTAGGTAAATATCCTTCAGAAATTACACTTAACACTTTTTCACAACATTTTTTTATCATTTCATTGTAAAACTGACTTTCATCATCTAAAATAATTTTTTTATTTAATAAATATATATCTTGTATACTTATATTTTCTATATCTATATTATCAGTTTCATTATCACAAATAAAATATCTTATATTCTCGTCTTTTAAACTATCTTTTATGTAATCTAAATCAACATTATTAAAAATAGAATAATCCTTGCTTTTATCAAAAAATACGTATACCTCTTTACAAAATCCATTTATTGATTTTATAAAATCTATTTCACATGTCTTAGTTTTTTCTAATGCATCTACTATTATATATTTTATTTCATTTTTTATTTTATTTATATAAATGTCATTTTTAAGTAAAAGTTCATTATAAATATAAATAGATGTAGAATCATCTAAAATACCTTTTTTTATAATGTTATTTAGATAATCTATTATTATTTCATTCATATTTTCATAAACTAAATAATCTATATTACTCCTATTTTCTTTTGAATTATATATCTTATCCCCTATTTCATTTACATTTATTAGTGATTCACCAGATTTTCTGATATTGTTACCTATATTAATCGCTATATTTTTATCGCTAGAAGTTATATTTTTGAAAAAGCCTTCATAATTTCTTTTTTTAGATACTTTTTCATTTATCATAAAATCCATTAAATTTGTATTTAAGAATATTGGGGATATACTATTTACATCTATTTTCTTTACCTCATCTATTATTATAGGCCAATATTTTTTTATTTCACTTTTTATAAAACTTATATAAGTAGTTACTCTTAATTCTTCACTATAATTTAAATCAATGCTATTTTTATAGTCTAAAGCCTTTTTATTATTAGACACCAGAAATAATATATCTTTAGATTTATGATTATTTTTTATTATTAAATCTTTATATAATTTTATTTTATATTCCATAACAATCCCTTTCCTCTTATAAAGATAAAAAGATGTCAAGAGACATCTTTTTATCTTACTCAGATTTTATTCTAGTCCAAGCTTCATCATATAATTGCAAAGTATCCGCTGGTAAATCTATAAAAGATTCACTCTTATTTAAAATTTCATCAGAGGGATATGCAACCTCATTATTTTTTACTTCTTCATCTAATATTTCATATGCAGCTTTATTAGGAGTTGAATATCCTATATAATCAACATTTATCTTTGCATTTTCAGGATCTAACATAAAGTTTATAAATTCTTCTGCTTCTTTTTTGTTCTCTGCGGTTTTAGGTATAGCCATAACATCTACCCATTTATTAGTTCCTTCTTTAGGTATAGCATACTCTAAGTTTTCATTTTCTGCCATTAATGTTACTGCGTCCCCTGAATAAACTATTCCCATAGCTGCTTCATCATTTAATAATCTATCTTTTCCGTCATCATTAACGTATGCTTGTATAAGAGGTTTTTGTTTTTTAAGTTCTTCTTCTGCCTTTTTTATTTCTTCTTTATTAGTTGAATTTAATGAGTATCCTAATTTTTTAAGTGCTATACCCATAGTATCTCTTACTGAGTCTAGCATTTGTATTTGACCTTCATATTTATCATTCCACATTATATCCCAACTATCAACAGGATCATCTACCATAGATTTATTATAAAGTATTCCAAAAGTTCCCCACATATATGGTACTGTATACTTATCTTCTTTATCGTATACTGGATTTTTGAATTTTTCATCTATATTCTTTATATTAGGTATATTATTATAATCTATTTCTTCTAGCATACCTTCTTTTATCATTTTTTCTGCCATATAATCAGATGGGAATATCAAATCGTAATTAGTACTTCCACCCTTTAATTTCTGATACATAGCTTCATTAGTGTCGTAAGTTTCGTAAACAACTTTTATGCCAGTTTCTTCTTCAAATTTATCTATTAAAGATTCATCTATATAATCTCCAACATTGTATATATTAAGCACTTCACTAGAGCTTTTTGATGCTCCACAACCTGTAAGAAGTATAGTAGACATGGCAACTGCTGTTGTCAGTGAAAATATTTTTTTAAACTTCATACTTTATTTACTCCTTTTTATATAGTTTCTTCTTTTTTACTACTTTTATTCGATAAAATAAGTAATACCAAAACAACCACAAACATTATAGTTGATAGTGCATTAATTTCTGGTCTAATCCCTCTTCTTGTCATTGAATATATCTCAATCGATAAGTTACTAACACCATTTCCTGCTGTGAAAAAACTTATAACAAAATCATCAATAGACATAGTAAATGCAATTAAAAGACCAGAAATTATCCCTGGTTTTATCTGAGGAATAATTACTTTTCTTAATGCATAAAAAGGTGTAGCACCTAAATCCATAGCCGCTTCTTCAAGATTAGGTGGTAACTGTTTTAGTTTAGGTAAAACAGATAATATAACATACGGTATATTAAAAACTACGTGAGATATTAACATAGTATTAAATCCAAATTCCATATTCATAAAAACGAATAAAGTCATCAAAGATACTCCTGTTACAACATCTGGATTTAATATGGGTAAATAATTCACATTAAGAAGTATCTTTTTAAATCCACCTTTTCTCATTTTATGTATACCTATTGCACTTATAGTTCCTATAATAGTTGCAATAACTGAAGATACTACTGCAATTATCACAGTATAATAAAGTGCAGACATTATTCTTTCATTTTCAAATAAACTTTCATACCATTTTAATGTAAATCCATCCCATTTTGCCATAGACTTCGAATCATTAAATGAGAATATTGCCAAAACAAATATTGGCGCATATAAAAATATAAATATTATAGTTAAATATATATTTGAAGTTAATTTCTTTAAAATAATAATCCACCGCCTTCTTTATCAGAGTCTTTATCAAACTTTGACATAATAGCCATCGATATTAAAATTATTATCATCATAATTATAGAAACTGCCGAACCAAAGTTTTTATCTCCAGTAACCATAAATTGTTGTTCTATAAGGTTACCTAATAGCATAAATTGACCTCCACCAAGCAACTTAGATATTATGAAAGTCGATACTGCTGGCATAAATACTATAGTTATACCAGATGCTACTCCTGGTAAGCTAAGTGGGAATATAATTTTAGTAAATATTTGAAATTTGTTAGCACCTAAATCTGATGCCGCATTTATTAAATTTTGGTCCATTTTAGATAAAACAGTATATATAGGTAAAACCATAAAAGGCAAGAAATTATAAACCATACCAAGTAAAACTGCAATATCTGTATAAAGTATCTCTATTTTATCAAGACCAATAGAAGCTAAAAATGAATTTATTATTCCGTTTTTACCTAAAATAGCAACCCAAGCATAAGTTCTAAGCAAAAAGTTCATCCACATAGGAAGTATAAATAATAGTATTATAGTTCCTCTTTTTTTGATATCCATCTTAGAAATTATATAAGCAACAGGATAACCTAACAATAAACAAAATATAGTAGATATAAATGCTAGATAAATAGACCTTGAAAAAACTTTTATATAAGATGCTTCTGAAAATAATCTTTGGAAATTTTCAAGTGTAAAAATAAATTTATCTCCTTCTAGCTTAGTAAATCCAAAAAACAATATTAAAAGTAAAGGTACTACTATAAACAACGCACTCCATATAACATACGGATATGCTAAGTACGACGTATTATTTTTTTTCATAATTAATCACTTACTTTCTTCATTATGTGAATATCCATAGGATATATATCTATTCCTATTTCACTACCTACTGGTGCATTTTTAGTATTATGAATCATCCATTTTCTATCATTTTCTTCAAGTATTAATTCATAATGAACACCTTTGAAAGTACTACTAGTTACTATTCCTTGTATCATACCTTTTTCTTTTTCTACCATTTTTATATCTTCAGGTCTTATTACTACTTCTATTTTTTCATTTTCTGAAAAACCTTTATCTACGCATTCAAAAACTTTTCCACAAAATTCCACCTTGAAATCTTCAATCATAATTCCATCAAATATATTGCTCTCACCTATAAATCTCGCAACAAAAGAATTTTCAGGCTCATTATATATATCTTCTGGAGTTCCCATCTGTTGTATTTTACCTTTGTTCATAACTACTATAGTATCAGACATAGATAAAGCTTCTTCTTGGTCGTGAGTTACGAATATAAAAGTTATTCCTAATTTTTTTTGTATACGTTTAAGTTCAGTTTGCATTTCTTGTCTTAATTTCAAATCTAGTGCACCTAAAGGCTCATCTAAAAGTAAAACTTTAGGCTCATTTACCAAAGCTCTAGCTATTGCTATTCTTTGTTGTTGACCTCCACTTAAAGAATCTACACTTCTTTTTTCATATCCTTCAAGGCTCACTAATTTAAGCATCTCTTTTACCTTTTTATCTATTTCATCTTTTGGTAATTTTTTTATCTTAAGACCGAATGCAATATTTTCATATATATTCATATGTGGGAAAAGTGCGTACTTTTGAAAAACAGTATTTATCTGTCTTTTATATGGAGGAACTTCATTTATATCACTTCCTTCAAATAAAACACTTCCCTCATCTGCATTTTCAAACCCTGCGATTATTTTAAGTGTAGTAGTTTTACCACAACCAGAAGGTCCAAGCAAAGTAAGAAACTCATTTTTCTTTATATTTAAACTCAAATTATCTAGTACTTTATTATCTTCATAAGTTTTAGATATATTCTTTAGTTGTATTATATCTTCCATAAAATCACCTTTCTTTTAAAATGACGGAGGGCTACTTACCCAAATAACTTTAGCTGTTGTCTTTCCTGCGTTTGATATGTAATGATTGGCTCTTGGTTTAAAATAAAAACTTTCTCCTTTTCTTACTTTAGTTTTATTTTCTCCAATATGTAAATAAATAGCTCCTAACAATACATATCCAAATTCTTCTCCTTCGTGAGGCTTTTCTTCCTTATATTTACCGTCTTTTTCTAAAGTAAGTACTATAGGTTCCATATCATTTTTTTGAGAATTAGGAACTAGCCATTTTACTGTGTATTTTAAATTCTCGTCTTCTTTCTCAAACATATCATCTTTAGAAAAAGATATTTTTTCATCGTTCATATCATCAAAGAACTCTTTCAAATTAGTTCCAAGTATTTCAAGTATATCCACTAGAGTTGCAATAGATGGTGATGTTAAATTATTTTCCAGTTGAGAAATAAATCCTTTGGAAAGTTCACACCTATTTGCAAGTTCCTCTTGGGTGAGCTGTTTTTCTATCCTCATTCTCTTTATCTTTCCACCGATATCCATTTTTTACCTCCAATTATGTATTCAAAATTTATAGTAAACTTAATGTTTATAATTGCTAAACAGTACACTATATTATATATAATAATGTAATAATATTCAACACTTTTATACTATTTTTTCAATTTATAATTTATATATGTATAATATCTACGTATTTTATGATATTATTATATAAGCTAAATACTACAAAGGAGTGATTTTTTTGATCAAAATAGGAGATTATAATAATCTTTGTGTGAAACGTAAAACTGATTTTGGATATTTTCTAGATGGAAAAACTGATAATTCAAAAGATGATATATTACTTCATAAAAAACTTGCTAACAAAAACAAACTTGAAATCGGTGATTTTGTAAATGCTTTTATATACATAGATTCAGAAGGTAGAAAAACTGCTACATTAATTCCTCCTAAAGCTAAAGTAAATGAAATAAACTATCTAAAAGTAGTAGCTCACACTAAAATAGGTAGCTTTATAGATGTTGGACTTCAAAAAGATATTTTAGTTCCTTTTAAAGCAAAAACTTATGATATCGAAAAAGGAAATAGATATTTATTTTATATATACTTAGACAAAACAGGTAGACTTGCAGCAACTACTGATATAGACCCTTATCTTGAAACTAACCACAACTATAAAATAGGTGATACTGTAAGTGGTATAGTTTACAGTTTTCAGACTAATAATTCTGCCAACGTTTGTGTAGATAAAAAATACGTAGGTGTAATTCTTCACAATGAGTACTTCACTAAACTTAAAGAAGGAGATATACTTGAGGAACTTAAAGTAATAAAAATTTATGAAGATGGAAAATTAGGATTAACTCCAAGAAAAGAAAGAAAAGAAGAATTAGATAATTTAGAAGTATCTATTTTAAGCTATCTTGAAGGTAACGATAATTTTATGAGATTTAATGATAAAACTTCTCCTGAGGAAATAGAAACTGTATTTAATACTAGCAAGAAAAACTTCAAAAGAGCTTTAGGAGTTCTTATGAAAAAAGATATAATTTATCAAGATGAAAATGGAACATATAAAAAATAACTGATAGTAATTTTGCTATCAGTTTTTTTGTGATATAGTTACAGACTATTTTTTTATAATTTCATATACTATAAACAAATCTATTTATGGGGGGAGTTTATGGGAAATTTAAAGAAAAAAGCTATTGTCGATAAAAGTCTATGTGTAGCTTGTGGGAATTGTGTTAAAGAATGTCCACTTAAAATAATACATATAGAACAAGGTGTTTTTGCTAAAATAAATCTTGATAAATGTGTTGGGTGTGGAAAATGTGCTAGAAACTGTCCTGCTTCTATAATAAAAATAGAAAGTATGGAGGTATCTAATGACTAAGAAAAAAACTAAAAAAACTTGGAAAGATTATATGTGGATTATAAGTTTAACTTATTTAATCCTTGGATTTTTTAATATATTGTTCGCTTGGCTAGGACTTTTATGTTTTTTTATACCACTTTTTATTTCTATATTTGGTGGAGGTAGAAAATACTGTAATACTTATTGTGGTAGAGGACAAATGCTAAATATATTAGGAAAAGACCTTAAATTATCAAAACATAAAGATATGCCTAATTTCTTAAAAAGCAAATACTTTAGATATGGTTTTTTAGCATTTTTTATGTCTATGTTTATAGTTATAATTTTTAATACTTATTTAGTTTTTTCAAATGCAAGAGATCTAAAACAAGTAATTACCCTATTTTGGAGTTTCAAACTTCTTTTTGCTTTTAGTGATATATCTAGTGTTAGTCCTTGGGTTGCTCAATTTGCATACGGATTTTATAGTATGATGCTTACATCAACAATACTAGGTATAATAACTATGCTGTTATACAAACCAAAATCTTGGTGTGTTTATTGTCCTATGGGAACTATGACACAACTTATTTCAAAGATGCAATACAAAGAAAACAATTGTTCTGACTGCAATAGTACTTGTAACATTAATAAACCCTAAAGATATCTTTAGGGCTATTTTTATATGCTTTTTGTATATTGTTTTAACCAGTTTTTCTCATCTTCATCTAAAAATGGAGATATTTTATCATAAACTTCTTTATGATAATTATTTAAAAATTCTATTTCATCTTTAAGCATTAGATCTTTATTTATACAATCTAAATCTATTGGAACTAAAGTTACAGTTTCAAACTCCATAAATTGTCCGTATTCATTTTTATCAGATTTTTTTGTTAATATTGAATTCTCAATTCTTATACCGTATTCG
>JAGHEK010000017.1 GCA_017889265.1 Romboutsia sp.
ATACAAGAGTATAAAGAAGAATTTACAGAGCAGATACAAAAAGAAAAAAAGATTAAGCAAGAAATAAACAGACTTAAAAAATTATGCAAAGATTTTGATAAAGAAAAAATTAAAACTTTAGAAGGTCGTAAAAATGGAAAAACAACTGAACTGGCAGGAGTAAATAATTTTATGCTTGTTGGAGATGGTGAAGGTCCTTTCATCTTTTGTATTAATCTTATTCTATTCTTATTATACTTTTTATTTATTTTTTTATCAAAAAAGAATGAGTTAATTTTTTCTACTCATCCTTTTTTGATTTATTTATAATTCTCTTCATAATCTATTTCATAATCTATGTAAAAATACAAATCTATTTCATTTAACATTTGTGATGTTGTTTTCATTCCCATTCTTTCTGAATGATATTCTAAATACTTCCCCTTATATCTTTCCTCCATTATTTTTGCTAAATTTGAACATACTTTATATCTATTTAATCTATCACCTGGTAGGCAAGTATTTATCGCTTGTCTTATTAAAACTTTTTTTGTCTTGAGCTACGTCCTTTTTCTGTTTGTCTCTCTTTTAATCCTATTAATTCCACTTTAGTTATGCTACTCAAGATATGGTCATAATTGAGAATTTGACCAGTAGCTACTCCTTTCTTTTTTGGGGTTTAATTAGCTTTTATGGTCTTATATAACCTTTTATCTATCATAACATTTATATATTGTTCATTAACTTTCAAATTCCATTTTTTATTAGTTATTTTTTAAGTATTATATAATTTATTATATCTAATTATAACTAATAGGTCAATTATATTTTATTTGTCTAATTTTATCGTTTTTTTGACTTTTATGACGGTTTATGTCTTTGTCTATGTCAAAATATTCCCAATTAGACACACTTAATGACCAAATAGCTATATTTATGACGTTGACTAAAAAATATATTGTAAAACATCCTTATTACCTATATAATATATATATAGTTAAACAAAAAAATAAACAAAATAGTAAAAGACATTATAAGAGTTTGACTTAATTAAAATATTTCTATAAAAAGGAGAAAATTCTTATGAAAAAATATATAGAAGAGATAGAAAAAATAGAGTTAAAAATTAATAATAATAATAAAGTAAAATTAAAAGAAATAATTGAAATAGAGAAAGAAATAAGAGAGAGACAAGATCTAACAGAAGAAGAAGAACTATTAATTAGTAATAAATTAACAAATTTAAAACAATTAGTAAAAGATAAAAATAATAGCATAGTAACAAAATGGGATATATTTGTTTTAGAAATGGAAAACTTTAGAGATATAAAAGAAATAAAACCATTATATGAATTAATAGATTATATTAATGAAAAGAAAAACGATACTATAACAAAAACTGAATTAGAAGAAATGGAAGGACTGTATTCAAGAGTAATACCTTTAATACACGATAATTTAACATATAGTTATAGAGATAGAACTATAACTGAGATTAATAAAAAATTAAAACTATTCCATAAGAGATTAGATAGAGTTGTAGAAGATGATTTTGGAAGCTGGTTGAAAGCTTTGAGAAAATCAAAGGGTTATTCTTTAAAGCAATTAGAACTTCAAAGTGGAGTTACTGCATCTTATATAAATAGACTTGAAAGAGGAGAAAGAAAAACACCATCAGTACCTGTTGCAGAAAGTTTAGCAAAAGGACTTGGTATTTCATCAGAAGAAATTTTATTAAAATTAAAGTTGATAACACCTAATAAAAGCAAGCAGAATTTATCATTATTTAATTTAGTAAATATAAATGACTTCACAATAAAAGAAGAATTAGTAACTAAAGAACAAAAAGAAAATATATTAAAACTTATAACATTCATAACAAATGCAAAATGGTCTAATGAAACTAAAATTAATGAGACTTTAAGAATAGTTGAAATTATAGATAAATTAAAAACAATTAGCTAATAAAAAAAGAGTATTTCTATACTCTTTTTTTATTTATTAATTAGTTATTTTAATTTTAGAATCCATTTCAATCCAATAATTTATAGTTTTATACCAACAATCATAATCACCATCTTGTTTTATAGAAAAGAATTCTAATGTACCATCTTCATATTCAACTATATAAGCTATTAATGGATTTAACTCAACTTCAAAATTAAATTTATGAATCTTACTTACACTATAACTTTCATCTAAAATAGCGTTCATATAATCATCTTCAAAATCCTCATTAGTAATAGCATACTCTTGATGTCCTTTTATAACCACAGCACCGTCAAATATAGGAGATAAACTATCTTTATCCACTATAACATCTCTTCTTGACTCCTCTGGTAATAATAAAGTCCCTATCAATAACATTCTTGGGTCTTTTAAGTTTTTAACAATATAACCTTTACCTTCTACTGGTACATCTAATGTAGCTATCATTAAAGTTGAATCATAATATAAATTATTGATATTCCAATTATAATCTTCGTGGAATTTATATTGTTTAGCTTTTTTATCTATTTCTGTTAATATACTTTCAAAATCTGCTGTTTCTGCTTTTTTTATTAATTCATTATAAAATCTTTCATTCTCTTCTTTAGGAAATTCTGGGTTGTTACTATCTCCAAGTTTTAAATTATCTTTATATTTATAAAAATCATCTCCCATAGCAATAGCCATTTTATCTTCCATACTTAAACCTTTATCATCTTTACCTTCAAAGTACTCATTTACTCTGTCTTTCATATTTTTTTCTGTTTCACTTAATTGTTCTGACTTATTTTTTAAAGTCATATTTTTAAATAATATACTAAAAGAAGTTATTATACAAATTATAAAAATTAAAACAACTCCTA
>JAGHEK010000102.1 GCA_017889265.1 Romboutsia sp.
CTATTCCTACTCAAGCTCTTTTATAATATCTGATACAGTAACAAATTCAAAACCTTTTTCCTTCATTTTTGGTATCAAAATATCTAATGCTTCTACGGTATTATTAGTACCGTAATCGTGAAGAAGTATTATATCTCCATTTTCTGCTTTGTCTACTACAGTTTTTGCAATTTCATAGGCACTAGGATTTTTCCAATCCATAACGTCAAGAGTTGCCCATAAAACTATATTATACCCATTTTCAATAGCTATTTCTTTTAATTCTTTTTCATTATATTTACCATATGGCGGTCTAAATATATTAGTTTTTTTACCGGTTAAATCATATATAATTTTTTCACATTCAATAATTTCTCTTTCTATTTGACTTTTGCTTAAATTACTTATATTAGTATGATTAAAAGTATGGTTTCCTATTTCATGACCTTCCGATACAGTTTTCAAAAAAACATCAGTATACCAGTTTACATGTTTTCCTGCAACAAAAAACGTAGCTTTTACATTATGCTTTTTTAAAATATCTAGAACCTCATAAGTTTCTTTTGGGTGAGGACCATCATCAAAAGTAAGAGCTATAACTTTATTTTTAGGATTACCTTTTTTTATGAATATTTCATCATTTTCAAGAGCATATATACTGCTACCTAAAAAGCTAAATACAATTGTCAAGCAAACTACTCTTATAAAATTCATAATAAATCTCCTTTTTTTATTTTACGAATAAAAATTTTGAGTATAATAAGTATTATAATAACCTCCAAATACAACTCCAGTTCCTATGTAATTATAATTCCCCAAAATATTTTTTCTATGACTTAAAGAATTCATAAGTGCCTCATGTGCAAATATCGCACTAGTTTGACCTGCTGCTATATTTTCTCCTGCTGTTTTATAGTTTATATTTTGATATTTCATCCTATCAGAAGGATTTTCTCCTTTTTCATTGGTATGATCAAAAAAATTATTAACCATCATATCCTCACTATGATTTCTAGAACTTAACGTAGCGTTTTCACTTAAATACAGCTGATTCAATCCATTTTTACTACGTATACTGTTTATAAGGTCTATCATTTGAAGTTCAAAACTTTTAGCTAAATCATAATCAGATTCTTTTGGATACATATCTTTTAGATTTTTTTCAGTTTTTTCTTTTATTATTTGATAAGAACATATTTTATTATCATTATGAACATCATAAAAAAGTGTTATATATTTATTATCAACTTCTATAATATCGTATTCTTCATTTGAATCTATTAGATATTTTGTATTGTTTTTTATTTTATATTCTAATGGTTTATACGTTTTTCTTATTTCATCTTTAGTTTTATTTAATTGTATTTCATTTAATTCTATGGAGTTTAATGAATTACTATACATCCCAACAACTTCATCATCTTGAATAGCTACCATAAAAAAATTATCTAAGTCATTATTATATACATACCATTTAAAATCATATTCACTTTCATCAATCCTGTCTGGATTTCCAAGTAAGTTTATAAGCTGTTGTTTAGTGTATCCTATTTTTATATTTTCATAATTTAAAATATTTTCACTTTGGGTGCTATTTATAGTTTCAACTTCACTATAATAGTTTTCATCTATAGACTCTACAAGATAATTTTCATATAAAAAAACTCCTGTAACTAAAAATACTATAAATGGTATAAATCTCAAAATATCGCCTCCTAAATATATATATTAAATATCATAGACTAATATTTTTAGATTTATACAAAAAAAGCCTTGCAAGAGCAAAGCTATTTTATGATATTAAAGTATTCATCTAATGTCTTATCAAAAATACAAGGTTTATCATATTTAAAATATCCTTTATATATAATTTCATTATTTAGATAAAAAGTTCCCTTTCCGTGTTTTTTTCCATATAAAAAATCACCTATATATCTTTTGCCCTCATTCCATATATAAGTTCCTTGTCCGTGAGGCAGATTATTTTTCCATTCCCCTTGGTATACTAAATTCCCTTTTTCATCATAACATATTCCCATTCCACTCATTTTATTTTTATGAAAATCTCCTACATAAACAGTTCCATTATTCCAGTTATAAATACCAAATCCCTGTTTTTTTCCGTCAATCCAATCTCCTATATATTCATCATCACTAGTATATATCATCTTACCTATACCATTCATTTTTCCATTTTTGAAGTTTCCTATATAAACTTTCCCATTAAAAAATTTAATAGTCCCTAAACCTTCTTTATAACTTTCTTTAAATTCGCCTATATATTCACTATTATCATTGAATATATACTTTCCAACACCGTCCATATATCCATTTGCTACTTGTCCTATGAATACCTCATTATCAGGTAAATTATATATTTTATACTTTTTTATATCTAAATCTTGATCTTTTTCGTAGAGTTTTAATTTTTCTATTTCTTCATCAGTAGCTTCTTTAGCTCTTCTTTCTTTTCTTTTTTGAAATCTTTCTATATATTTAACCTTTCTTTGTATATCCTTTATCATTTTCATATATTCGCTGTATAGTTCATTGTATCTCAATATGTCCATTTTTGTTTCTCCTAATTTATATAAAAATAAAGTGTTTTAAAACACTTTATTTTTATAAGTACTTTTCTTTGAATCCTCTACCTTTGACTTCTGTAACATCATTTACAGATATAAAAGATTTTTTATCATATTTTAAAGCAATTTCCTTTATCTTAGGAATTTCATTGCTAGCTACTATACAATATATTATTTTCTTTTTTTCATGAGTATATGCTCCTTCAGCATCAATATAAGTAACACCTCTATGAACTATTGACATTATTTCTTTAGCTATTTTTTCTGATTCTTTAGATATAAGTATTACTGATTTTTGACTATTCATAGCATCTTTTACAATATTCATAACAGATGCATTCACAAACATAGCTATCAAAGTATAAAGCGCTAATTCAAGTCCAAATAACAGTCCTCCAATAAATACAATAACTAAATTCATCATAATCGTTGTATCTTTCATAGGAATATTTCTTTTGAATTTTAATATAGTTGCTAAAATATCAGTCCCTCCCAGAGACGATCTAGTTCTAAAGACTATTCCAGTTCCACACCCTGCTAATACTCCACCAAAAATACTTCTAAGTAAAACGTCATTTATCTTTATAAACTCATCTACGTTTTGTGTCAATCCCAAAACAATAGAAAATATAATCATATTTATAAGACTTGCTATACAAAATTCTTTTTCTAAAAATATAAAACCAAGTATAAATATAGGTATATTCATTAAAAAAGTAAGTAACCCTATATTTATATCAGTTAGATAGTTTATAGCAACAGAAACTCCAGTTACTCCTCCACTTAAAATATGCCCTGGTTTTAAAAATCCATTAATTCCTATTGATGAAATTATCATTCCGATTATTATAACTACGTACCTAAGAAAAATATTGTCCTCTAGTACGGTGTTAACTTTACTCATTTTATTTACCGTCTACAAGCAAATTTTAATTTGCAATCCCTTTCTTTTTATATTTATTTTTTTACACATTTTATATTATATTTACTTTTATATATATGTCTAGTGTATTTTTGAATAATTTCTATATTTTTATTTATATTTTGACATACCTCGTAAAATTTTTTCATAAAGTAAGATAATATATTATTACTAAATCTTATACGCTAATACCTTTCTATTTAGATAAAATTTCCTTTACAGTTGAATTATTATAAATACTATCAGGAACTTCATATCTTAATCCATATAATGTATCTTTAGCTTTTTGCAAATCACCTTCATTATAATAAATCATAGCTAAGTTATAAAAACTTTCATCATAATATTCATCATTTTTAGTGTAAGTATTTATATACTTTTTATAGTATTTTTTTGCAGTTTCATCATCGTTTATCTTTTCACTTAAACTTGCCACTTGATAAGTAGATTCCTTAATATATTTTTCACTTTTTCCATTTTCAACTACTTTTTTAAAGTATTTTATAGAATCTTCATAACTTTCAACGTTTTTAAGCCTTACAGCATTTTCATATGCTTTGACTTCATCCATCTCTTTAGTTTCCTCATTTTTAGCACTTTCAATTTGTTCATTTTTCTTTTCTATTTCTTCGTTTTTTTGTTTAATTTCTTGTTCTTGTTTTACAATCTTTTCATCTTTTTCATTAAGCTTTTCAGTAGTTTTTTCAAGTTCTTCTTGTTTTTTATCAAGTTCTTGACCCACTTCAACTATATGATCTTCTTTTTTTACTAATTCTTCTTTTAAAGAATTTATTTTATTTTCTCTTTGAACAACATAAAAAACAATAGATGCAGTAATTAATCCTATCATAGAATAAGTTAAAATCTTTTTAGTCTTTGTACTGTCTTTTTTTACTTCTTTATCTTCTTTGTCATCTTTACTTTCTTCTTTTAATATATCATTTGATTTATCTATTTGTTCTAATTTTTTTAAATAATATATTTCTTTTCTTTTGTTATTTAATTTCCTATAAAGCAAAATTAATATAACATACGGTTCTATAAACTCTGGATTTTCATCTAAAATATTAATAAGTATATTTATAGATTCTTGATTCAAATCTTCATTTATAAATCTTATACAGTGATTATACCTACTAAGTATGACTTTAAAATCTTCAGAAGATAAAATATCAACATATGTTGTAGCTATTTCATTTCTTTCATAACACATACTAGTATAAAAACTTTCGATAGCCTTAGTAAAATCACATTTTAGCATATATAAAAGGCCTTTTAGATTTAATATATCCTTATCTTTACCGTTCATTTCATTTGCTTGTTCTATAATATTTAATGCATCAGTTATATATTTATCATTTGCTAAGTCTAGAGCTTCATTAAACTTTTTGTAAGACTCTATTTTTATTTCTTTGTTTATATTTTCTCCTTCACTTTCAAGAGTTTTTTGTAAGTTTAATATAGTTTCCTCTTTGTAATTTTTCGTTACATAACTTTGCTTTAAAGTTCTTAATGTATGGTCATTTTCATCATCATCTATATTAAAAAAAGTAAAATCTGAATTTTCATCTTTTAATAAACTAATGTTCAAGCTCTTTTTTTCCATACTTTGAATATCAGATAATATTCTTTTTCCTAACAAAATTAATCACCACCTTATTATTTAGAATATCATATTTAATATTTTAAGTCAAAAACATACAAAAAAGTATCCCAAAAACTGAGATACTTAAATTTTAACTAATTCATCATTTTCATTTAATACAAAAACTTCTTTTGTATACATATTGACAAAATATAAATCCTTTTTCTTAAACCACCCATTATTAACTAAAACCGGATAATACAAAGTACTTTCCTCCTCAAGTAAGGTGTCTAAGTCTGAATTTATATATTTATTCATTTCATCTTCTTGTAAAATGTTAATATCTTTATAGTCCTTATCTTCTTCTTTTATTTTTTCCTCTACTATAAATTTAGCTTCGTCCTCTGTTATAGCAAATTGAATCTGACCATTTTCTAATACCCTAAAATATCCGTCATAATAATCACTGTTAAAACTTTTATTACTATCTTTATATGAATATACTTTTTTATCCTTTGCATCTATTAAAACTTCATCTATAAGTTCATCGTATTTATACACTTCGATATAATAAAACTTCTTATCTTCTATCATCTGAGGAAAATATTCAACTGATAAGCTTTCTTTTAAGTGATTTCCTTTATTAGCTATTATATTTAGTATATCATCTAAAGTAAGGTTATAGGTTTCTAAATTTTCCTTATATAAATTTTCTAATTCAATTAATGCATTATCATCTGGGTAATATTTTTTTAGATAAGATATATACTTTAAAGCTTCTTCATAATCTCCATTTTTATTTGCATCTTTAGATTTTTCTATGTAATAATCATACATTTGTTCTATACATTCTTGTTTTTCTTCTTCAGCCAAAAAGTAGTACTTCTTATCTTTTTCACTTACTTTATTATAAGATTCTATTGCCTCATAATACTTATGAGTTTTTTTGTTATGATTTGCTATTTCATATGCTTTTCTTGATTCATTTACTTCATTTATCTCATACTTATACTGTTCTAAATCATTTTCCATTCCATTTAAAGATGACACTATATTTATATAAGATATAGCCGTTTCATAATCTGTACCCTCATTTGCATATATTTCACTTACCCTTTTAGCTTGTTCTTGTATTCTTTTTAAATCTATTTGTATATCGGTCAAAGAATTTATAGTATTAATAAAGCCAACATAATTTTCTTTACTAAGCTTCTTATTTATATAATTATCTCCATTTTCTAAAAGTAATTGGTTTAATTTCGCAGTTATTGAATCATTTAATCTTTTCATCTTAGATTCTGAAAACTTTTTTGACCAAGTATCATAATTTTCAACAGCTTCTGAATACCTTCTTTGTTCTATATTCTTAAGAAGTATATTTGATTCATCAGATATGCTAAATTCATCACTACTTAAAAAGAAAACGAATCCAAGTACTATAAATCCAAGTATAGATAAACAAATAGTAATTATTATTTTTCTTTTTTCATCTAAATAATACGCTATTTTGTAAAAAATATTACCTAAATTCATATTTTCTCCTCTTATATAATGTTTTTCTAATTATATCATAAAAATATATAAAATACTTATATTTATTTCAAAAAAAATGAGTCACCTTAAAAAGACTCATTTTATACTTACGATATTTTCCTTTTAACGATTTTTTCAGGTTGATTTGTAGCCTGTCTAGTAATTTTACTAACATTGTTAACTCTAACAGATTTATTAACTTTATTTTTAGAAAATAATTTTTCTGAATTTATCATGACTAAACTAATAAAAATACTAACAGTCAAACAAGTATTTACCAATAAATAATACATAAAATCTATAAAAGTACCAGAAAAAACACTTAATACAAGTAGTAAAACACAAGTCGCAAAACTCATCAAAAATGATTTAACAAAAAGTTTTAATAATTTCTTAGTCAGAATAATCACCTCATTTTAACAAACAATTGCATATTTCACCATAATTATACTATAACAAATTTATTAGATAATATCAATATAATAGTAACAATATATTTGATTTAAGAGTAAAATAAATAAATATTATATTAAGGGGTGAAGTTATGAAAAATCTTCCAAGTTTAGGTTCAAAAGCTCCTGATTTTAAAGCAAATACAACTTTTGGACCTATAAAATTATCAGACTACAAGGGTAAATGGGTTGTATTATTTTCTCATCCTGGAGATTTTACTCCCGTTTGTACAACAGAATTTTTATCATTTTCTAAATACAATGATGAATTTGAAAAAAGAAATACTAAATTAATAGGTCTTAGTGTAGATAGTAATAATTCCCATTTAGCTTGGGTTTATAGTATATTTAAAATAACTGGAGTTGAAATACCATTTCCAGTAATAGAAGATAAAGATATGAAAATTTCAAATCTTTATGGTATGATTTCAAAAGATGTAAGTACTACTGAAACCGTTAGATGTGTATTTATAATTGATGATAAGCAAATTTTAAGAACAATGCTTTATTATCCAATGACTACTGGTAGAAATATACCTGAAATTATAAGAATAATAGAGGCTCTACAAACTAGTGATAGAGATAAAGTAGTAACACCTGCGAACTGGTTCCCAGGTATGCCAGTTATATCTCCTTATCCAAAAACTTATAAGGAATTAAAAGATAAAATTAATACATCTACAGAAGGTTATTCTTGTTTAGATTGGTATTTATGTTTTCTTCCAGATAAAAATACTAACTTGATAGAAGGAAATGAAAACATGAATCAAGACACAGAAAGACCTAATATTTCAGATGTAACAAATCAACCTTCAGGAGTAACTAAATGTCCTAATGTAAATCAAATAGTAGCAGAATATGTTTTAGGTAATCCAAAAAACGTTGATCCTAGGTTTTTAGATGCAGTAATATATGCTTTTGTTGAAATAAAACAAGACGGTACTTTATCAGTCCCAACTCCTACATTTTTAAAACAATTGGTATCACTTAGAAAAAGTAAACCGAGTTTAAAAGTTATAGCTGCAATTGGTGGTTGGGGTGCTGATGGATTTTCAGATGCTTCATTAACTCCTAAATCAAGATATGCTTTTGCTAATGAAGTAAATAAACTTATAAAAGATTATCAATTAGATGGTATAGATATAGACTGGGAATATCCTGCAAATAAAGCTGCTGGGATAACTGCAAGACCAGAAGATAAACAAAACTTTACTCTTTTATTAACAGCAATAAGAGATGTAATAGGATATAATAAATGGCTTAGTGTAGCAGGTACTGGTGATTTAGGATATATAAATAAAAGTGTAGAACTTAAAAAAATTGCTCCTCTTTTAGATTATTTTAATCTTATGAGTTATGACTTTACCGCTGGAGAAACTGGAGAAAGAGCTAAAAAACATCAAGCTAATCTTTATAATTCAGACTTAGAACTTCCAGGATATAGTGTGGATACTTGGGTAAATAATTTAATAAATAATGGTATGCCGGCAAGCAAAATACTTTTAGGAGTTCCTTTTTATGGGCGACTAGGAGCAAAACTTACTAAATCATACGATGAAATAAGAAAAAATTATATAAATAAAAATGGATATTTTTATAAATTTGATAATGAGGCTAAGGCTCCTTATTTAGTAGATAAAGACGGTAATTATGCTATGTCTATTGAAAATGATTTATCTATTTATTATAAAGGTGAATACGTTTTAGAACATTGTTTAGGCGGGCTTTTCTCTTGGACTTCAACTTATGACCAAGCAAATATATTAGCTCGTGCCATGTATCAATCATTATTTAATACTGCTGATTTAAAAGATGAGCTAGAAAAAACATATGGAAAAATTGACTAAATTTTAAGGGAGCATATGCTCCCTTAAAAACTTTTTATTTCATTTATAAGCTCATCTACTAGATTATCGCCTTTTATTTTTTTTATTATTTCTCCTTTTTTAAATAAAAGACCTTCTCCTTTTCCACCAGCGATTCCAATATCAGCATCTCTAGCTTCTCCTGGTCCATTTACTGCACACCCCATAATTGCTACAGTAATATTTTTTTCTATGTTTTCTATTTTATCTTCAACTTCATTAACGATATTTATCAGGTCTATGTTACATCTCCCACATGTAGGACAAGAAATAACTTTTATCTTATCATTTAATAAATCAAGACTTCTTAATATTTCCTTACCAACATAAATTTCTTCAACTGGATCTCCTGTAAGTGAAATTCTAAGAGTATCTCCTATTCCATTAAGTAAAAGTGCACCTACCCCTATCGAAGACTTTATAGTTCCTTTTTTTATACTTCCAGATTCCGTTATACCTATATGAAGTGGATAATCAACTTTTTCAGATATCAATTTATAAGCATCTATCGTTTTATATATATCAGTAGATTTTAACGAAATAACTATATTATAAAATTCTAAATCTTCAAGTATTTTAACGTGATTTAAAGCACTTTCAACTAATGCTTCAGATGTAGCTGAACCGTATTTTTCTAATAATTCCTTTTCTAAAGAACCACCATTTACACCTATTCTTATCTTAAGATTTTTTTCCTTACATTTTTCAACTACCATTTTAACTTTTTCTATACTACCAATATTACCTGGGTTAATTCGTATACCGTCAACTCCTTGATTTATAGCTTCAAGTGCTAATCTATAATCAAAATGTATATCTGCAATTATAGGTATATTAACTTCTTTTTTTATGTTTGAAATATTTTTCGCAGCTTCCATATCCGGAACAGCTATTCTTACTATATCACAACCTGCTTTTTCTAATTCTTTTATTTGTTTTATAGTACTAATACTATCTCTAGTATCAGTAGTTGTCATAGACTGAACAGATATAGGATTATTTCCTCCTATTTTTACATTTCCTACACTAACTTCTCTTGAACATCTTCTTTTGTAACTCATAATATCACCTTAACTAAAATAATCTTATTATATCTTTATAGGTTACAAAAAGCATAAATGCCATAAGTAAGATAAATCCTATATTATTTATCATTATCTCTTTTTCAGGGTTCATCTTCTTACCTCTTATAGCTTCGATTCCTAAAAAGAATAATCTTCCTCCATCAAGTGCTGGTATAGGAAGTAAATTCATAACACCTAAGTTTAAACTTATAACAGCACCTATATAGATAACATTTATGATACCCGTACTAGCTGCATCTGAAACTATCCCTAAAACACCTATTGGACCTGCAACAGAATCTGCTGCCTCACCTGGAAGTGTACCAGTAACTAATTGGAATAAAAATACCAACATTTGTTTTATCATATCTATAGTTACAGTAAATGAGCTAATTATAGCATTTAAGAAACTTTTTTCATACTGAGGTACTATACCTATTACATATCTACCATCTTCGCCTTTTTGAGGAGTTATATCGTATTCTTTTATATTACCATCTCTTTCAACTTCAATTGATACAGGTTTTTTATCAGTTTTAGTAGAAAGAGTGTTTACTATTTCTTCCCAAGAATCAGTCTTAATATTATCTATTTCTACTATTTTATCTCCTTGTTTTAATCCTGCTTCATATGCAGGAGAATTTTTTTGTATTTCACCTAATACATTACTATCACTAGGCACTCCCATAACAAAAAACACCGGTATAAAAAGTAATATTGTAAGTATTATATTAAAAAATGGTCCGGCAAACATAATACTAGCTCTTTGAAGTATAGTTTTTTGTTCTAAAGACCTTGGGTCATTTGAAGTTTCATCTTCCCCCTCCATACTTACAAAACCACCAATAGGAAGTGCTCTTATAGAATAAGACGTTTCTCCTTTTTGTGTTGTAAATATTTTTGGACCCATACCTATTGCAAACTCATGAACTCTAACACCTGCTTTTTTAGCAAATAAAAAGTGACCTAACTCATGAACAAACACTATAAATCCAAATAAAAGTATAGCTACTATAATATTCATTTTGTCTCCTCCTATATTTTACTTAAATTCATTCTAGTTACTTTATCTATCTCTAGTATTTCTTCTAGAGTTGGATTTTCTATACTATTATGATTTTCTAAACATCTTTCTATGTAATAAGGTATATCATAAAACTTTATTTTTTCTTCTAAAAATTTATTTACCAAAACTTCATTTGCACTATTTAAAACTGCTGAATAAGTTCCACCCATTTTTAAACTATCATATGCTAGTTTTAAACAAGGAAAAGTTTCAATATCCGGATTTTCAAAAGTTAAAGAACCTATTTTTGATAAATTAAATCTTTCAAAATCACTTTGTATCCTTTCAGGATAAGTAAGTGCATACTGTATAGGTAATTTCATATCTGGACAACCAAGTTGTGCAATAACAGAACTATCTATAAACTCAATCATAGAATGAATTATACTTTGTGGATGTACTAAAACATCTATATTATCTACATCAAACAACCATTTAGCTTCTATAACCTCTAGACCTTTATTCATAAGTGTAGAAGAATCTATACTTATTTTTTGACCCATAGACCAATTAGGATGTTTCAATGCTTGTTTTTTAGTTACATTAATTAATTCTGATTTTTTCATCCCTCTAAAGGGTCCACCTGAAGCAGTCAAAATTATTTTTTCTATGTCCTTTTTATTTTCTCCATTTAAAGCTTGAAATATAGCACTATGTTCGCTATCTACTGGAAGTATATTGACATTATTTTTTCTAGCCTCTTCCATAACTAACTTTCCTGCACAAACTAAAGTTTCTTTATTAGCAAGTGCTATATCTTTTTTATGTTTTATAGCTTCTAAAGTAGGCTCTAAACCTATCATACCTACGATAGCAGTTAATAAAACGTCTATCTCATCAAGAGAAGATATAGTTTTTAGACCTTCCATACCACATAATATTTCTATATTTTTACCATCTAATATATCCTTTAACTTTAGATAACTATCAGTATTGTATACTGCAACGTACTTTGGATTAAACTCATATATTTGTTCTAAAAGTAAATCAATATTTTTATTAGCTGATATGGCTACTAATTCAAATTTATCTTTATTTTTTCTAATAACATCTAAAGTCTGAGTTCCAATAGAACCTGTCGACCCTAATATAGATATTCTTTTCATAATATTTCCTCTCTTTATTTTAATATAAGTACTAACATATTATACCACTAATTTAGCAAATTTTCTCTATATACTAAAAAAGCTACCTAAAAGATAGCTTAAATAGTAAAAAGTAATATAGAGTAATAGACAAAAGGTGCAACCAATATTACACTATCAAATCTATCCAATATACCACCATGTCCTGGTATTAAATTTCCATAATCTTTTATACCAACATATCTTTTTATAGAAGATGCAAATAAATCTCCAAATTGTGCAACTATACTTCCTATACTACCTACTATGAATAAATGACTTACACTTAAATTAAATATCATCGCATAAATTACACAACAAATAGTACTTCCTAATATCCCACCTATACTACCTTCTATCGTTTTTTTAGGACTAACTTTTGGAATTAATTTATGTTTTCCAAATAAATACCCTGTAAAATAAGCAAATGTATCTGTACAAAATGAAATTATAAAAATAGTCCACACATATATTTTACCTAGTTCAAAACTATTCAAAGTAAGTACTATGAAATCTATTGATGTCACAATATAGAGTATCCCAAAAAACGTTATAGCTATATCCAATATATTATTTTTAACTCTAAGTAAGTAGGTTATAGAATAAATAAATAAGGAAAAGATAATCATATAAGTATATTCCATACCTAAATTAAACTGATTTTTTAAGAATATATAAAAAATAAATATATAAGCTACTATGTGTATTGCATTTATGTTTTTCTCTTTAAATGCATCATAAAACTCTCTTATAGCAATAAAAAGAAGTATAGATTCTAAAATATAAAGAGGTAATCCTCCAACTATTATAAACATAGAAAGTGGTATCAATGCTAACCCAGCAATAATTCTTGTAAGCATATATCTATTTCTCCTTACTTAAGTCCCCCAAATCTTCTTTCCCTGTTTTGATATTCATATATAGCTTTTCTCAACTCTTTCTCATCAAAATCAGGCCACAAAGTATCAGTAAAATAAAATTCAGAATAAGCAGCTTCCCAAAGTAAAAAGTTACTTAATCTTTGTTCTCCACTAGTTCTTATTATAAGATCTGGATCCTTTAAATATTTAGTGCTTAAATAATCAGATATTAATTCTTCACTTATATCATCTATATGTATATCTGAGTCTTTTAAGTCGTTTAAAATATTTTTTAAAGCAAGTGTAATATCGTACCTTGAACCATAATTCAAAGCTAAATTAAGATTCACACCCGTATTATCTTTTGTAAGCTCATATGCCTTTTCCAATTCCTCTACACATACATCAGGTAATTTTGACATATCTCCAATAGTTGTTACTTTTACATTATTTTTATGAAGTTCTTTTATCTCACTTTTTAAATAAGATGATAAAAGAGTCATCAAAGTATCTACTTCTAATTTAGGTCTTTTCCAGTTTTCAGTTGAGAAAGCATACAAAGTTAAATGATTAACATTAAGTCTTGAACACTCTTTGATTACTTTTCTTATAGTTTCAACTCCTGCCTTATGACCCGCAGCCCTTGGTAAAAATCTTGATTTTGCCCATCTTCCATTACCATCCATTATAATCGCTATATGGCTTGGTATATTATCTAAATCTATGTCATACATAAACTGCCTCCATTTAAAATTTTCTGACCCCTATTTGGAGTCAGAAAAATATGTTACTATTAACTCTATACTATCACCTTTTTGAGTTGATTTGATAACTCTTGGAACAGTTAATTTATCAGAATCTTTTTTACCCTTTATAGTTTTTATAGTATATTTTTTATTTTTAAGTATACTTTCTACTTTATCAAGATGAAGGCCTAAGTACAATATTATACCTCCATTATATCCTTTTCTTTAGCTAAAGCTAACGATTCTATTTCTTTTATAAACTTATCAGTTATTTTTTGAACTTCGTCTTGTGCTTTCTTTAACTCATCTTCAGTTAATTCTCCGTCTTTCTCCATCTTTTTAAGGTCATCATTAGCATCTCTTCTTTCATTTCTTATTCTAACCTTAAAATCTTCAGATACTTTATGAGCTTTTTTAGCTAACTCTTTTCTTCTTTCTTCTGTTAAAACAGGCACTGCTATTCTTATAACTTCTCCATCATTTGAAGGGTTAAGCCCTAAATCAGAATTTCTTATAGCTTTTTCTATTTCAGCCATAGAACTCTTATCCCAAGGATTTATCATTAAAGTTCTTGGTTCTGGAACTGATATAGCAGCCATTTGATTTATCGGAGTTAAAGTTCCATAATAATCAACTCTTACTTTGTCAAGCATTTGAGCATTAGCTCTACCTGCTCTTATAGTAGTATATTCGTGCTTTAGTGCATCTATAGTTTTATTCATCTTTTCTTCTAAATTCTTATGTATATCTAATTTCATATAAGACCTCCTAAATTTATTTAACTGTTGTACCTATTTTTTCACCCATAACAGCTTTTATTATATTTTCTGTTGAAAGTTCAAATACTTTTATTGGTATTTTATTATCCATACATAAACTAGTTGCAGTTGAATCCATAACTTTTAGCTCTTTTTGTAAAACTTCTAAATAAGTTAATTCCTCAAACTTAACAGCATCTTTATGAACCTTTGGGTCTTTATCATAAACTGCATCAACATTTTTAGCAAGAAGTATAACTTCTGCTTCCATTTCTGCAGCTCTTAAAGCAGCAGCAGTATCAGTCGAGAAATATGGATTTCCAGTTCCTGCACCAAAAATTACAACTCTATCCTTTTCTAAATGTCTAACAGCTTTTCTTCTTATATAAGGCTCTGCTATTTGTCTCATTTCTATAGCAGTTTGTACTCTAGTTTGAACATCTATATTTTCTAAAGCATCTTGAAGTGCCATAGAATTCATAACAGTAGCAAGCATACCTATATAATCAGCAGTGCTTCTATCCATACCTTCTGAAGTTCTTCCTCTCCAGAAATTCCCTCCACCAACAACTACTGAAACTTCAACACCTATTGAGTGAATTTTCTTAATTGCTTGTGCGATATCATTTACAACATCACTATTTATTCCAAAGCCTTTATCTCCTGCTAATGCTTCTCCACTTAACTTTAATAGAACTCTTTTGTAAACTGGATTTTTCATTATGCCTCCTATTTAGTATATATTATTTAGAGTAAATTATTAAACATATTTTAAAAAAAGAGAACACTTAAGTGTTCTCTTTTATAATTACTTAAGTTGCTTAGCAACTTCTTCTGCAAAGTTTTCTTCTTTCTTTTCTATACCTTCTCCAACTTCGAATCTAACAACTTTACCTAAAGATATTTCAGCTCCAACTTTCTTTGCAGTTTCAGCTATTAATCCTTTTATTGTTAAATCTCCATTTTTAACGAAAGATTGCTCAAGTAAGCAAACTTCTTTTAATTGCTTTTCTAATCTTCCTTTTATCATTTTCTCAACTATGTTAGCTGGTTTTCCTTCGTTTAAAGCTTGTTGAGTTAATATTTCAGTTTCATGCTTTATGTATTCTTGATCTACATCATCTTTTGAAACATACTTTGGATTCATAGCAGCAACTTGCATAGCTATATCTTTTCCCATAGCTATAACTTCTTCATCCTTAGAAGTAGTTAAAAGTTCAACTAAAACCCCTATTTTACCTCCACCGTGGATATATCCTGCAACTTGTCCATCTGTAGATATTTTAGCAAATCTTCTAACGTCTAATTTTTCTCCTATTTTAGCTATTCTATCATTTAATACATCTGATAAAGCTACTCCTTCATTATGAGTATCAGCTAATAAACCTTCTACATCTTCTTTAGTAGTGTTTAAAGCCATCACAGCAGTATCTTTAACGAAAGTTTTGAAATCTTCATTTTTAGCAACGAAATCTGTTTCAGAGTTAACTTCAACGATAGCTCCAACATTTCCGTTTTCATTTATTTCTATAGCAACTAATCCTTCAGCAGCTATTCTATCAGCTTTTTTAGCAGCTTTAGATAATCCTTTTTCTCTTAATATATCAACTGCTCTTTCCATATTTCCATCAGCTTCTTGTAAAGCTTTTTTACAATCCATCATTCCAGCACCAGTTGATTCTCTTAACTCTTTAACCATTTGTGCAGTTATAGCCATATTATTACCTCCTATGTACTTAATGGTAAGAGAAATCCCTTACCATATTATATAAAGAAATTTAATTATCAATTATAATTATTCTTCAGTAGTTTCTTCTTCAGCTACTATTTCTTCTTCAGCACCTTGTCTTGCTTCTATTATAGCATTAGCCATAGCTCCTGTTATTAACTTAACAGCTCTTATAGCATCATCATTTCCTGGTATAGCATAGTCTAATTCTTCTGGATCACAGTTTGTATCAACTATACCGAATACTGGTATACCTAATCTGTGAGCTTCTTGTATAGCTATATTTTCTTTTCTTGGATCAACAACAAACATTGCTCCTGGAAGTTCTGGCATATCTTTCATACCATTTAAGTATTTTTCTAATTTTTCTTTTTCAGCTCTTAATTTTATAACTTCTTTCTTAGGTAAAACGTCGAATACACCTTCGTTTTCCATTCTTTCTAATTCTCTTAATTTTTTGATTCTAGTTTGTATAGTTTTGTGGTTTGTTAACATTCCACCTAACCATCTTTCGTTAACATAGAACATTCCGCATCTTTCAGCTTCTTCTTTTATAGCTTCTTGAGCTTGCTTTTTAGTTCCTACAAATAATATTGGTTTTCCAGTTTCAGCTATTTCTTTCATAGCTTTATAAGCTTCTTCAGCTTTCTTTACTGTTTTTTGTAGGTCTATTATATATATACCATTTCTTTCTGTGAATATATACTTAGCCATTTTTGGGTTCCATCTTCTTGTTTGATGACCGAAGTGAACACCAGCTTCTAATAATTGTTTCATTGATATTACTGACATTTTTTCCTCCTTGGTTTTATACCTCCGATATGTTCAACTCTCAAAAAAACCTTATAGGCACCTTTTTGAAATCCCAATATCGTGTGTAATTAATATAATTTTTACTAGATCAGTATATCATATCCAAAAGCAAATTACAATATATTTATTTATTAAATAGCATTTTTATTTTATCTTTAAATGACACGTCTGTTATTTCAGTATCACTAATTATTTCCACATTTCCTAAAGTTTCTCCAGTTTGAGTATAATATTTTATAACTCCTACAACATCACCTTTTTTTATAGGATAATTTAATTCTTTTATAGTTACTTGAGAATTTATTTGTTCTTCATTAGATATCATACTGTATAATGGTTCTTTAGTTTTTAGTACTACTTCTAAATCTTCTATACCACTTATATATTTTTTTGCAATAAGTTCGTCCTTTTGTATAACTTCAACAGTTTTAAAATTATTTTTACCATAATTTAATAAGCTAAGAGAAGACTCAAGCCTCTTATTTTTATGATTTGCTCCAAGAACAACACCTATTAATCTGTTATCGATATCATTTTTTTCATCTTTATTTACCTTCATAGAAAAAGACAAACAATATCCTGCATTTCCCGTATAACCTGTTTTTATGCCATCTACTTCATCGATAATATTTAAAAGTGGATTAGTATTATTTTTAGAAAAACCTCTCTGAGAATACTCATAATGACTTAAATCTGTAATGTTTGTAACTTCATCTTCATAATTATCTAACAGATACTTTCCCAAAATAGCTATATCCCTAGCTGTAGATATATTTTCTTTTGGTGGATTTTCAGGATTTTTAATATCATAAATAGGTAATCCGTGAGGGTTTACAAAATTAGTAGACGTCATACCTATTTCTAAAGATTTCGTATTCATCATATTAACAAAATTTTCTTTAGATCCAGCTATATGCTTAGCAATAGCTACTGCTGCATCATTACCAGAAACTATCATAAGTCCTTTCATAAGTTCTATCAAAGGAATTTTTTCACCCTCCTTTAACTTATATGTAGAACCTTTAATGCTAGCTATTTCACTATCAATTTCTATTATATCTTCTTTTTTTACTTGTCCTTTTTCAATGCACTCTAAGGCTATTAAAAAAGTCATCATCTTGCTTAAGCTTGCTAGTGGTCTTTTAGTATCTGCTTCTTTTTCATATATTACCCTATTAGTTTTTTGATCGATGAGTATAGATGATTTAGAATACTTATCTATATCTTTTGCATAAACCAAATTAGGTACCAAGAATGTAGCAATAGTAAATAATGTAATTAATTTTTTCTGCATCTTATTCAAAGTTGTCACCTTCTTACATATATTCTAACTATATTATTTACATTGATTTATAAAATTATTTCAAGAAATATTTTACTTAATCATTCTTTTTATTATTAATGAAGTCCAAATAGCAACCATACCTATTCCAGTAAAAACTTCCGTTATCGTTAATATTTTACCAAAACTATTATATGGAATTACATCTCCGTAACCTAGAGTACTAAAAGTTACTAAGCTAAAATACCACATTTCAAAATAGATTTTAAAAATATCTAAAACAGAGTATGTACCTATATTTTTAAAATCTATATAAATTAATTCATTATTCAAAGTTTTAACTCCGGCTATACAATAAAAAAATGCAAACATACTTATTATAAATATACTTATTATAAATACTCTGAAAGATTTTTTTCTATATCCTATAATATATTTTTCTAAGAAATTAAAAATTTTTTCAAATCTGTAGTCAGTGTTGCTCGAATAATCATTTTTATTCGTTAAAAAATAACTATATTCTCTTTCCTTACAATAATAAAAATCTCTTCTATCATAATCACCTATCTTATCTGCTTGATTTTTAGCTATTCTATAATTTATTTTACCTGTTAAGTACTGATTTTCATAATAGTTAACATCAGACATTATAATTTTTGTATTATCATCAAATTTAATACTATCTAATCTTGGTAAATTTACACATTTATTTATTATAAAATTTTGTCCGTAAAATAAAGTCTTATAAAAAATCTTTTCATTTATATAATTTTCATTAAAATTCAAATTGTAAAAACTACATTCATTTTCAAATATACAATTATTAAAAGAAACTTCTCCTAAAAATTTAACATCTTTAAAAATAACATTCTTAGAAAACTTAAAATTATCAAATATAGCTTTTTTATTAAATACTACATTTGAAAATTTAATCTCATCATAAAAATAATCTATTACTTCAAAAATATAAAAATCAACATCAAATATAAAACCATTAAAATCATTTATTTTATTTTTTTTTATAAGCTCTATAAATCTTTTATTTTCTAAATCATTCTTATTTTTTTTATGAAATATGCAATATCCACTATTATCTGCTATTTCTTTACACGAAAAATTATTAGTTGAAAATCTACATTGCATATTATTAATCCTTTCAAATTTTATTTTATAATATTTTTAGTTAAAACTAAAATAATATACATAAAAATCTAAAGTTATTATATTTTTTACTATTTTATGATATCATAATATAAATATTTTTTAGAAAGGCAGTCATTATGGAATTTAAAAACCTAAACATAAAAGAAGATTTAATAAAAACTTTAAATAAAAATGGTATAAAAACACCAACAAAAATACAAGAAAAATCTATCCCCTATATCCAAAATAATATGGATATAATAGCTGAAGCACAAACTGGTAGCGGAAAAACTTTATCTTTTTTACTTCCTATCATAAATAATTTATCAAACGAAGATTATATAAAGTGTTTAATACTTACTCCAACAAGAGAACTCGCTATCCAAATAACTAATGAAGCTCTTAAATTAAACGAAAATCTAAGTATATTATCTGCATACGGTGGAAAAGATATAAATTCCCAAATAAAAAAACTTAAAAATAATATAAATATAGTAATCGCTACTCCTGGAAGGCTTATTGACCATATAATGAGAAAAACTATAGATTTATCAAAAGTAGAAACGTTGATTTTAGATGAAGCAGATGAAATGCTTTTTATGGGATTTAAAAATGATATAGAAAAAATAATGACTTTTCTTCCAAAGAAAAAACAAGTACTTTGTTTTTCTGCAACTATAGATTCAAAAGTAAAAAAACTAGCCTATAAATATATGACAGAACCTGTAATAATAAGCACAAAAGAAGAAAGTATTCCTATAAATAATATAACTCAAGAAGTATTTTTAACTTCAGATAGAGAAAAGTTTGCGTCTCTTTGCGAATGCCTTGATAAAGACAATCCTTTTATGGCTATCATATTTTGCAGGACTAAAGTAAGAGTGGATAAACTAGAAGAAAATTTACATAAAAATGGATATAACTGCGCAAAAATTCATAGTGATATAAAACAATCAAAAAGAGAAAAAATTATGAAATCTTTTAGAAATGCAGATATACAATATCTAATAGCAACTGATGTTGCAGCACGTGGTATAGATGTAAACGGAATAACTCATATATATAATTATGATATACCAGAAAATGTTGAAAGCTATATACATAGAATCGGAAGATGTGGACGAGCAGATGAAAAAGGTTATACTTGCTTATTCGTATCACCTAAAGATGAAGCTATGCTAAAACAAATAGAAGAAAAAATTGATTTTAAAATACCAAAAAGAAATTAAAATCCCTTTTAGGGATTTTAATTTACTGCTACTATTACTGCTCCATATGATGAGTGCGTCCCTATAACAGAACCTATCTCATTTATAACAATGTCTGAAAAATCGCATCTTTTTTTCATAATCTCAACCATTTTATTAGCCTTATCTATGCAATTAGCGTGTGTAACAAAAAGTATCTTTTCTTTTTTATTATCATCTATTTTTGATAATATATTATCCGCTACTTTTTTTAATGAATTACTCTCACCTCTTGCTTTATCAACTGGTTTTACTTTTCCCTCACTTACATGTACTATAGGTTTTAAGTTAAGCGCATCTATTATTTTACCTGCTACTTTATTAACTCTACCACCTTTTATAGCATTTTCAAGAGTATCTAAAGCACCATAACAAACTATTTCTTTTTTTATTTCTTCAATTTTTTGTGTCAAATCCGAAAACTCAACACCTTCTTCAATAAGTTTACAAGCTCTATAAAGTAAAATCCCTAAACCTGCAGAACCAGTTTCGCTATCTATTATATGTATATTTTTAGAATTTTCTTCTTCATTGTAAGTATTTTTAGCTATATTAGCAACTGAATTTATAGCAGATAAATTACTAGCTAAAGTTATTACTAAAATATTTTCTTCTTCGCAATCAAAATGTTTTAAAAATGCATCTGGAGAAGGACAAGAAGTTTTCGGTAAATTTTTACTATTTTTCATCATATAATAAAATTCTTCACAACTAAGTTCACCATCTACATAAGTTTTGTCATCTATCGAAATATTAAGAGGAACTACCCCTATATTATATTTTTTTATAATTTCTTTATTTAAATCACAACCACTATCAGTTATAAGTTTTATTTTTTTCATATACATCACCCTAAATTCATTTTTCAGTCGACCGACCGACTCAATTATATAATACGTTTTTATAAACTAAATGTCAATATTTTAATTTCTCGTTTTATTGACACAACTTTTTTTTGTGTTTATAATTTCTATATTAAATTATGATAGAAAGGTATTTATTATGAAAATAAATAATACTAAAAATGATATTATATTTACTGCGATAAAACTTATGACTAAAAACGGGATAAAACAAACTAGTTTAGCCGATATATCAAAAGCTTGCAATATAAGCAAAGGAACACTTTATTATTATTACCCAACTAAAGATGATTTAATTTTAGATATATCAACTATACATCTTAATACTATAACTAACACTGTACTTCAATGTGTGTATGAAATAAGCGAAAATAATTCTCCAAAAAATATGATTAATTTAATCATAAAAAAAATGTCAAAGCTAAAATATAGAAGTAGAATTCACGTTTATATACTTTGCGAGGCTATAACTTCAAACGAAAGATTAAAATTGCTAATTACAGAAAAATATTCCCAATGGCAAAAAAGCCTTAAAGAAGAAATTAAAAAAGTATATAAAAATGAAAAAGAATCAGATGCACTTGCTTTTTTACTCATATCAATAGTAGACGGGTTAGTTGTGCAAGCTACTTTACAAAATAATAAAAATATAAACTACGAATCAATAGCAAATCTTTTAGTAGATAAATTAGTATAAAAGGGCAAAATAGCCCTTTTATTTGTAAACTATTTTGCCCTTACATATAGTATATTTTACTTTTCCAAATAATTTCTGGTTTATAAACGGTGTATTGCTAGATTTTGATAAAAATTTATCATAAATAACTTCTTCGTCAGGATTAAATATTACTATATCTGCACTAGATCCTTCCTTTATATATCCACTATCTAAATTATAAAGTCTAGCAGGATTTATAGTCATTTTTTCAATCAATTTCATAATGCTTAAGTGTCCATTTTTAACTAAATTAGTTATCCCTAAACTTAAAGCAGTTTCAAGACCTATTATTCCACTTGGTGCTTTTTGAAATAAAACATTCTTTTCATCAAAAGTATGAGGTGCATGGTCTGTTGCTATTATTTCTATTGTATCATCTTTAAGAGCTTCTATTATAGCTTCTTTATCCTCACTCGTTCTAAGAGGTGGGTTCATTTTTGCATAAGTTTTATATTTTAAAACATCTTCTTCAGTCATACTAAAATGGTGTGGTGTTGCTTCTGCAAAAATATTTCCTCCAAGTTTTTTAGCCATTCTTACAACTTCAACAGAAACTTTCGAACTTATATGTTGTATATTGATTTTACAACCAGTTTTTATAGCTAACATACAATCTCTAGCTACCATTACATCTTCTGCTACACTACTTGCACCTATAAGTCCAAACTCTTTAGATATAATTCCTTCGTTTATACCAGGTGTAGTTATCAAAGAAGGGTCTTCTTCGTGAAAACTAAGAGTTACACCTAATTCTTTCGCCTTTTTCATAGCATCGTAAACAACATCACTATCCATTATAGGAAGTCCATCATCTGTAAATCCAATAGCACCCTTTTTTAATAAATATTCCATATCGACTAATTCTTTTCCTTTAAAATCTTTAGTTATGGCACAAGTTTGAAGAACATTTATAGGTGACTTTTTAGCTTTATCAAGTATATAATCTAAAGTTTGTTCATTATCAACTATAGGATTGGTATTCGCCATACAAACAACAGTAGTAAATCCTCCTCTTGATGCAGATAAACTTCCGGTTTCTATATCTTCTTTATGAGTAAAACCTGGGTCTCTAAAATGAACGTGAACATCTATAAGCCCTGGTGATACTATACAATCAGTTGCATCTATTACATTTTCAAAGTTTCTGTCATCTTCAAATTTTCCTATTTTATATATTTTGTCATCCTTTATTATAATATCTAAATAATCCTCAGTATTACTTTTAGGGTCTACTAATTTTCCATTTTTTATTAAAATCATTTTCCAAACTCCTTAATATGTAATTAAAGTAAGTATATCATTTTTTATATCGATAGTTAAATCTTGATTTAAATTTCTCATTAATAAAAATTCATCTATTTTTTTATCTTTTAAATAATCCTTTATAAGAGGAACTCTTTTTTTAGGGTCATTCATCACAGAATATGCAACAAACCAATCTTCAAGTGTAGTTAAATTAACTTTTATCCCATTAAAATTAATCCCCTTTTTAATAGATACTTCATCAAGTATAAATTCATAAATACTATCGTTTTCTAATTTTATTTTAAATCCTCCTAAAAACTCAACGTTAATTCCATCAACCTTATAATAAAAAAACTCTTCTGTTCTAAATGGCTCTTTATCAGGTAAATCACCATACTCTCCTAAAGTATT
Organism: Romboutsia sp.; assembly: GCA_017889265.1. Taxonomy (GTDB): domain Bacteria; phylum Bacillota; class Clostridia; order Peptostreptococcales; family Peptostreptococcaceae; genus JAGHEK01. The sequence continues at coordinate 23,991 of JAGHEK010000102.1, forward strand.
CATAAAATTTATAACTTTATTTTTTTCTTTTGGATTTATTAATATATCTATATCACTCGGTTTTTTTACTATATCATAAAAATTAAGCATACTAGATGCCCCTATTGCCCAAGCAACATCTATACGATTAAGTCCATTAGCCACTTTTTTTAAAACTTCAAAGTACATAAAGCCCTCCTTTTTTATTTTTATTATAACAAAAAAGGAGCATAAGCTCCTAAAAAATGTTACTTATAAAATGAGTATGTTCATTAAATATATTAAGTCCTATTAAAATAAGTATAACTCCTCCTAAAAGTTCTGCATAAGAACTTAAAACATTACCTATTTTCTTGCCTAAAAAAACTCCTATCAAACACATAATAAAAGTTATAACTGTTATAGATATACATATGTAATAAATATTAACATCTGTAAATGCAAAACTTACACCTACTGCTAAAGCATCTATGCTAGTTGCAATAGATAATATAAAAAGCTCCTTGTTAGTTAAATAAGATTTATTTTCTTCAACTTCATCTTTTTCAAAAAAACCTTTAATCATATTAAATCCTAAATATGTAAGTAAAATAAGTGCTATCCAATGGTCTATCGCCACTATGTATTTTTCAAAACTAACTCCCAAAAACCAACCTAAAAAAGGCATAATTCCCTGAAATATTCCAAAAGAAAGTGCTATTTTTATTCCAAGAGATGTTGTTAGATTTTTTAGAGTCATTCCTTTCGATACAGAAACTGTAAAAGCATCCATAGAAAGAGCCAGTCCTGTAAGTAATATCACTGCTAAATCCATAAATTCCTCCTTTATTTTATAAGTTTACACAAAAAAACGAGACTTTATGTATGCCAAAAAAGCATACAGAGTCTCGTTTTTTAAGATTATACCAGAGATAAACTCAATATGTTGATATAATCACACACCGTGCAAACTACTCCCTCAGTATCTGAAAAAGTTTAATTTTCAATATTATACAACAACTATACCACTAATTCAATACTTTATCATCAACTTTTATAATTATATTATCATCTTTTGAGTCTACTATAATAGTTGAATCAGGATAAATTTCATCTTTTATAATAAGTTTTGCTATCTTAGTTTCAAGGAAATTGCTTATATATCTTTTTAGAGGTCTAGCTCCATAAATCGGGTCATAACCTTCCTTTGCAATTACTTCTTTTGCACTTTCTGTTAACTCTATTTTTATATTTTTTTCTTTTAGTCTATTTTCTAATGATTTTATAAATATCTCTACTATTTTCTTAATTTCTTTTATGTTTAACATTTTGAAAGTTATTATATCGTCTACTCTATTTAAAAATTCTGGCTTGAATTTTAATTTCATTTCATTCATAACTAATTCTTTAGTTTCTTCAGTTATATTATCTTTCGCCTCAAGTAGATAATGACTTCCTATATTAGATGTCATAATTATTAAAGTATTTTTAAAATCTACTGTTTTTCCTTTATTATCAGTTAATCTACCATCATCTAATATTTGAAGGAATATATTAAATACATCATCGTGAGCTTTTTCTATTTCATCAAATAGTATAACTGAATAAGGATTTCTTCTAACTGCTTCAGTTAATTGTCCTCCTTCTTCATATCCAACATATCCTGGAGGTGGTCCCACAAGTCTGGATACAGATTGTTTTTCCATATATTCACTCATATCTATTCTTATTATATTATCTTCGCTATCAAATAAATTATTCGCCAAAGTTTTAGCAAGTTCAGTTTTTCCAACACCAGTTGGACCTAAGAATATAAAAGAACCTATTGGTTTATTCTCATCTTTAAGACCTGCTCTAGCTCTTATTATAGCATTAGAAACTGCATTTACCGCCTCTTCTTGACCTATTACTCTTTTTTGAAGTTCTTCTTCTAATTTTAATAGTTTTTCTTTTTCAGTTTCTGCAAGTTTGGTTACAGGTATTCCAGTCCATTTTGCAACTATTTGAGAAATTTCATTTTCAGTTACTTCTTCTTTTAGTAAAGCAGTATCAACATTTTCTTTCATTTTTTCTTCTAGAAGTTTAATTTCTTCTTCTAATTTAGGTATTGTAGAATATTGAATTTCTGCAACCTTATTAAAATCATAATTTCTTTCATAGTTTTGTAAATCGTTTTTGGCATCATCTAACTTTTCTTTTAAATTCTTTATTTTTAATATATTATTTTTCTCTGTTTCATATTTGATACTCATCTCATCGTTTTTTGATTTTAAAGACGATATTTCATCATTTAATTTTTCAACTCTTTTTTTGCTTTTTTCATCACTTTCTCTACTTAATGCTTCTCTTTCAGTTTCAAGAGTAAATAGTTTACGTCTTATATTATCAAGCTCAGTAGGTAAAGAATCTATCTCACTTTTTATCATAGCACTAGCTTCATCTATTAAATCTATTGCTTTATCTGGTAAATATCTATCTTGGATATATCTATTAGAAAGTTTTGCTGCTGCAATAATAGCATTATCATGTATTCTTATACCGTGATGAATTTCAAATCTTTCTTTTAACCCTCTAAGTATAGATATAGTATCTTCAACAGTAGGCTCTTTTGCTATAACTTGTTGGAAACGTCTCTCTAGCGCTTTATCTTTTTCAATATATTGTCTATACTCATCAAAAGTAGTAGCACCTATACAGTTAAGCTCTCCTCTTGCAAGCATAGGTTTTATTAAGTTTCCTGCATCCATAGCACCATCAGTTTTACCTGCTCCAACTATTGTATGAATTTCATCTATAAATAAAATTATTTTTCCTTCACTTCTTTTTACTTCATTTAAAACTGCTTTTAATCTTTCTTCAAATTCCCCTCTATATTTTGCCCCTGCTATTAAGGCTCCCATATCAAGTGCAAATATAGTTTTATCCTTTAACCCTTCTGGAACATCATCTTTTACTATTCTTTCTGCTAGACCTTCAACGATTGCAGTTTTTCCAACTCCTGGTTCACCTATTAATACTGGATTATTTTTAGTTCTTCTTGATAAAATTCTTATAACCCTTCTTATTTCTTCATCTCTACCTATTACTGGATCTAGTTTATTTTTTCTAGCAAGTTCAACTAAGTTAGTTGCATACTTTGATAAAGCATCATAAGTTCCTTCTGGGTCATTAGTTTCTATTCTTTGATTTCCACGAACATTATTTAAAACTTTTAAAAATTCTTCTTTAGTTATAGAAGTATCTTTTAAAATTTTATTTACAGGAGATTTAAAATCGATTATCGCAAGTAATACGTGCTCTACACTTATATAAGAATCTTTAAATTCCTTAGATATTTTTTCTGCTTCAATTAAAACTTTGTTTAAATTATTACTTGCTACCGTATTTAATCCTTCACCTTGAATTTTAGGTATTTTAGATATTTCGCTTTCTATTTTAGAATTTAATATATTTAGATTTATACCCATTTTTTCAAAAATATTAGGTATTAAACCTTGTTCTTGATTTACTAAAGCATAAAAAAGATGAATAACATCTACTTGTTGATTATTATTTTCAAGAGCTTTATTATAAGCTTCATTAAGAGATTTTTGAACTCTAAGGGTCATTTTTTCAACTTCCATAAAATTACCTCCTAAATTTATATAAATATATTATTAATCATTTTAACGAATTTTATATCTTTATTTTTTATTAGCACTCATTAATATAGAGTGCTAATTTATAATTAAAGAATACACCCACTTGACAAATTTGTCAACAAAAAATTCGCTTACATAAAAAATAAGCCCAAAAGGACTTATTTTTAAAAATCTTCATCTATTTTTTCTATAATATTTTTTCTGTGTATTAAATCATAAAGTACAGGTATTAGTATCAAAGTAAGTAACGTTGAGTATATAAGACCACCTATAGTAACTATTGCTAGTCCTTGACTCATCTCTGCACCCATTCCAACTCCAACTGCCATTGTTGACATTGCAAGTATAGTAGTAAGTGCAGTCATAAGTATTGGTCTTATACGAGTTCTACCTGTAAGGATTATCGCTTCTTTTTTAGTTAATCCTTCTAATCTTAACTGATTTATATAATCAACAAAAACTATACCATTATTAACTACAACACCTGATAACACTAAAAATCCTAACATAGATATAACACTTATATCTTGTTTAGTTATAAGTAGTGCTAAAAGTCCACCAGTAAATGCAAGTGGTATAGTAAACATAACTATAAACGGAGATATTAATGATTGGAATTGTGCAACCATTATTAAATAAACGAAAGTTATAGCAAGTACTCCCATAAGAACTAAATCAAATAAAGTTTTATTTATAGTTTCGTTTTCACCTTTTAACTCTACACTATAACCAGAAGGAACATCATAATCTTTTAACTTTTCTTCTACCTCACGACCAACAAGACCTATATTATAACCTTTTTTAATAGAACAAGTTATATTTATATATCTTGATTGATTAGTACGGTTTATATCTTGTAAAACTTCAACTTTTTCTAAAGAAGTTATATCACTTAATTTAACATCTACTTCTTCATTATTTTTAGTTCCTTTTATAGTATTTTCTAAAATATTTTCTATTTTTATATCATTTTCTTTTTCTACTATAACAGGATACTCATTACTTTCAAAAGTGAAAGTTGACTTACTATTTTCAGTTTCTAGAAGTTTTGCTACTTCGTTATAAACTGATGCAACAGTTAAATTATATTCCATAGCTTTATTTTTATCTACTATAATTTTATATTCAGTATTAGAATTTTCAAACCCACCATTTATATCATAAGTTCCCTCAACATCTGCAAGTATTTTAGATATATCATTTGAAATTTCTTTTAATTTTTCTAGTTTTAAACCTTTTACTTCTATTAATATACCTTCTCCAACTAATGACCCCATATCCATATTAGAAGTAGATATTTCTAATTCTACATTCATATCTTTAGTTTTTTCTTTTATCATATCAGAAATCTCATCATTAGATAACTTTTTATCTTCATCTAGTATTATATAAAAAGTCATACTTTTTAAGTCCGTAGTTTCACCATTAGAAGGCCCCATAACAAGCCCTTCTACTGCACCAACAGTTTGAATATCTTCTATTGTTCTTACTCTTTTTACAAACTCATCACTTTTATTTATTAAATCTTCTCTTTTAGATTCTTCATCAAGAGTTATAGTAGCCATCATTTGAATAGAATCCATTTCAGGCATAAAAGACGTACCCATATTTAAACCTTTATATATACTAAATATAAAAAGAGATAACGTAAATATTATAACTACAAATTTATTTTTTAAACTCTTAGTCAAAATAACTTCATAAATATCTACTATTTTATCGAATAAATTACTTCCCTCATTAACTTTAATAGATAAACTTGATGACATAGCAGGAACTACTGTAAGTGCTACTATTAAACTAGCAATTAGAGAGTATGCAATAGTTAAAGCCATATCCATAAATAATTGTTTAGTTATTCCATCTGTAAATACTATCGGTAAAAATACACATATAGTAGTTAGAGTTGATGCAAAAATAGCAGTTGAAACCTGTCTTGTTCCATATACGGCAGCCTTTTTTATAGAATAACCTTCATTTCTAAGTCTATATATATTTTCAATAACTACTATACTATTATCAACTAACATACCAACACCAAGCGCCAAACCTGATAATGATATAATATTTAATGTTACTCCACTAAAATACATCATAACTATCGCAAATAAAACACTTATCGGTATACTAAACGCTACTACTAAAGTAGTTTTAAAACTTCTTAAAAATACTAATAAAACTACAACAGCTAAAACTCCACCGTATATAAGGTTACTTAAAACGTTATTAACTATCATATCTATATAGACACCTTGGTCCATAAGAGTAGTTATATTTATATTTTTATCTTCTTTTTTAATATTTTCTATAGTTTCTTTTATCAACTTAGTAACTTCTGAAGTAGATATATTACTAGATTTTTGGAAAGTTAAAACAACCCCTTGATTTCCATTTATATTAGAATAATTCTCATCTGAGTCATCTTTTATAGAAACATCAGCAACGTCTTTTAATTTAACTTCTCCAACACCTTCTATATCAAAAAGTACAAGTTCTTCAACTTCTTTTTCAGAACCAAATTCTTCTCCAACTTTCACAGAATAAGATTTTTCTCCTTCATTTATATACCCTGCCGGCATAGAAAAATTTTGTGCAAGTAGTATATTACCTATAATTTCAGGTGTTATTTTTTCTTGCATATCAGAACTTCCAAGTGCTTTTTCCTTAGCTTCTTCTAGTTTGTCTTCGCCTTGACTTATTTCCTCTTCACCTTTATCAAGCTCAGTAATAGCATTTTTAAGCTCTAGTTCTAATGTAGATTTTGTTTTTATTAATTCACTTTCTTTAGCTTTTAATTCACTTAAAGACTCTTTGGCCTTTACTACATCATTTAAAGATTTTATACTTTCTTCTAACTTCTTCTTAGTTTCTTCTAGAGTTTTTATTTGAGTAAGTAAATTATTTTTTTCAAGCTCATCGGTTGAATTTACAAGCTTTAGATTAAGCTCATCTATTTGCATACTAATTTTTATTACATTTGTATTTATTTCATTAACATTTTTTTGTATTTCTTCATCACTAAGAGAAACATTATCTACTATATTTCGAAGGCTAGAAATACCTGATTTAACTTCAGTTAGTGCTTTATCTATCGTTGATATTTGAGTATTTAATTCATTAGTTATTTTGTTTTTAGAATTTTTTATCTCGTTTTTGGCATCATTTAGAGTTTCTTCTTCACCTAAAAATTCCGAATTTATATTATTTAATACTTTTTTATTAAGAGAATCTATTTTATCTAGATCCAAAGAAATTCTAAGTTCATCTCTAACAAGTCCATCAACAGTTATAGATGCAACTCCATCTATACGTTCAAATTTAGGTACAATTTCATCATTTACATACTTAGTAACCTCTTTTATATCCTTATCTTTAATATCTATACTAAGTACCATAATAGGCATCATATCAGGATTTAGTTTCATAAGCATAGGAGAACCTACTTTATCATCAAAACTTC
>JAGHEK010000018.1 GCA_017889265.1 Romboutsia sp.
GTACTGAAATAGCTATTTCAGAATCTCAAGAGAGAATGGCAGTAGTTATTGATAAAGAAAATTTAGATGAGTTTATAAGACTTTCAAACGAAGAAAATTTAATGTCTACTATGGTGGCAAAAGTTACGGATACTAATTATGTTAGAATGTTTTTTGAAGGAGAAACTATTCTTAACTTAAAAAGAGATTTTATAGAAACTAACGGGGTTACACAAAAAACTGATGTATTAGTTAAAAATGTTGATGATAAATCTATTTTTGATATGAGACTTTTTGATGAAACTGATAAGACTAATTACGAAAAAGTAAAAAAAGTTATGAGTAATCTTAACATCTGTTCTCAAAAGGGATTAGTAGAAATGTTTGATAGCTCGATAGGTGCTAATACTGTACTTATGCCTTTTGGAGGAAAGCATCAAGCAACACCTTCTTTAGGTATGGTTTGTAAAATACCGGTTTATCAAAAAGAAACTAATACATCTACTATTATGACTTATGGGTATAATCCTTATATAGCAAAATGGAGCCCTTTCCACGGTGCTTATTATGCACTTATAGAAAGTATAGTAAAAGTGGTTTGCATAGGTGGTAAGTATGAAAATATAAGGCTTACTTTACAAGAATACTTTGAAAAATTAGGACAAGATTTTTCTAAATGGGGTAAACCGTTTAGTGCATTATTAGGTGCATTCTATGTTCAAAATAATATGGATATACCTGCAATAGGTGGTAAGGATAGTATGTCTGGAACATTTAAAGATATCTCAGTTACTCCTACACTAGTATCTTTTGCGGTTAATACTATTAATTGTGAAGATGTTGTTAGTAATGAATTTAAAAAGGCTAATTCAAAAGTTGTTTTACTAAAAACTACTAGATTAGATGATGATACTTTAGATTTTGAATCATTTAAAAATAATTTAACTAAAGTTAATGAGCTTATACTAAACAAAAAAGTTTTATCTAGTTATTCTGTTGGTTTTGGGGGAATATGTGAAGCTATATGTAAAATGAGTTTTGGTAATAAAATTGGATTTAGACTTGAAAACGATATAGATATTTATGAAATGGGATATGGTAATATAATTCTTGAGGTTGAAAGTTTAGAATCATTAAAAGATACTCAGTATATACTTCTAGGGGAAACATCTAAAGAATATGTTCTTGATATATTTGGAGAAAAAATAGATTTAGAAAAAGTATATGCTAGTTTTTCTAATGTTTTAGAGAGTGTATTTAAGACTAAAACAAATGTTGAAAATTCTAGTATAGAAACCGTAAGTTTTAATGTTAGTAATGAATCAAAATCAAGTATAAAAATTGCAAAACCTAAGGTATTTATACCTACTTTCCCAGGTACAAACTGTGAATATGATTTAGAAAGAGCATTTTTAAAAGCTGGTGCAAAAACTGAAATACAGATATTTAAAAATCTAAATCAAACGGATATAAAAGATTCTATTAATAATATAGTAAATAGCATAAAAACTTCTCAGATAATAATGTTTCCTGGAGGGTTTAGTGCAGGTGATGAGCCTGATGGTTCTGGTAAATTTATAGCTACTGTTTTTAGAAATGAGTATATAAAAGAGGCAATAGATGAGTTTTTAGAAAGAGATGGTTTAATACTTGGAATTTGTAATGGTTTTCAAGCGCTTGTTAAATTGGGGTTACTTCCATATGGTAAAATAATGGAAACTAAAGAAGATTCGCCAACTCTTACTTATAATGATATAGGTAGACATCAATCTAAAGTTGTTAGTACTAGAATTTCATCTAACAAATCTCCTTGGCTTTATGAAACTAACGTTGGTGATATTCATAAAATAGCTATATCTCATGGAGAAGGTAAGTTTGTTTGTAGTGAAGAAATTATGAAAGAACTTATTAAAAATGGGCAAATAGCTACTCAATATGTTGATTTAGATAATAAAGCTACATATGATATAGAATTTAATCCTAATGGTTCTTATTATGCGGTTGAAGGGATTACAAGTATAGACGGAAGAATTTTTGGTAAAATGGGACATTCGGAGAGAATTGGTAATTGTGTAATGAAAAATGTAATAGGTGAAAAAGACCAGAAGATATTTGAAAGTGGTGTAAAGTACTTTTTATAAAGGTGTAGATTTTTACACCTTTTTTAATTACAAGGAATTTATAATTTTCTAAAGTATGTGAAAAACTTGTTTGTAAAAGTAATGATAATATATTTTAAAAAAGATAAAAATATTTTAAATTAAATTTGAAAACTAAGTTAGTAATTGTTATATAATATGAAGTAATAATACTTTTTATATAGTATAAATAAGACTTTAGCAGTAGAGTTTTTACTTTTTTATAGGCTATAAAAATATTATGATTTAAATTTTATGAATAAAGGGGAAGATATTTATGTTTGATACAAAATTAAAGCTAGGACAGGTAGTCGACAATAAAGAGTTAATGCATATATTTAAGTGTGGAAATATGGGTGGAATGAGAAAATCTAATAAAACCAATGCTCTTGTTATTATATCCGATTATACAAAAGGATTGTATAATGACAAATGGACTGGAAGTATACTTCATTATACAGGAATGGGAAAAATAGGAGATCAAGATATAAATTTTATGCAAAATAAAACTTTAAATAATTCAAAAACGAATGGAATAGAAGTATTTTTATTTGAAGTTTTTGAACCTAAAAAGTATGTTTTTGGCGGTAGAGTTGAGCTTGCTGGAGAACCATATCAAGAAAAACAAAAAGATGATGAAGATAATATGAGAAATGTTTGGATATTTCCTCTTAAGAGAATAGAATAATATTTTGTTATAAATTTTTATAATTGTATAAATTTTTGCGATATGACTAAAAATACAATTATAAAAAGGAGTGATTATAATGAATTTAAATAAACCGAGTAAAAAAAGTAAACCAAAAAAGAAGATATTGACAGAAAATGATATAATGAAATATGAAATAGCATCAGAGCTAGGACTTTTAGAGAAAGTAAATGAGTTTGGTTGGGCAGGTCTTACTGCAAAAGAGACCGGTAAAATAGGTGGAATTATGACATCTCGTAAAAAGAAGAAAAAATCGGAGGAAATTGACGAAGATAATGAATCAGTATAGTGATTTTGCATTTATTTATGATGAACTGATGAATGATGTTGATTATAATAAATGGGTAGAGTACATAGAAGATATAATAAAATCAAAAAATGTAAATGTAAAAAATATATTAGAACTTGCTTGTGGTACTGGAAATTTGACTATACCACTTACTAAGAAAAATTATGATATAGCAGGAATTGATATATCTTATGAGATGCTTAGTGTTGCAAAAGAGAAAGCAGAAAAAGAAGGTGTTGAGTTAGTACTCTTACAGCAAGATATAGCAGAACTTGATTTTGAATTATATGATTTAGACTGTGTTTTATGTGCTTGTGATGGGTATAATTATCTAACTTATGATGAAGAAATACAAAATAGTTTTTTTACAGTATATGATTTATTAAAAAAAGACGGAATATTTATTTTTGATATAAGTTCTTTTTATAAGTTGTCTAATATACTTGGAAATAACACTTATGGAGAAAATAGAGAAGATATATGTTATATTTGGCAAAACTATTTTGATGAAACTGAAAATTTGGTTGATATGGAACTTTCATTTTTCGTTAAATGTGAAGACAATAAGTTTGAAAGATTTCAAGAATATCATAAGCAAAGAGCATATAAAGAAGATGAAATTTTAAAAATGCTAAAAAATGCAGGATTTGAAGATATAAGCATTTATGGTGATTTTACGTTTGAATCTCCTAAAGATGATGCTGAAAGAATTTTCTTTGTTTGTAAGAAATAAATGTTTTGGAGGATATTATGCAGGATTATATTTTAAGAGCTACTGCTGGTAATGGTCAAATAAGAGCTTTTGTTGGTATAACTACTAATATGGTTGAAGAAGCTAGAAGACTTCATGAAACTAGCAAGGTTGCAACGGCAGCACTTGGAAGAACTTTAACTGCCACATCTATTATGGGTCTTATGATGAAAAATAAAGGAGATAAGGTTTCTGTAATAATAAAAGGTGGAGGTCCTATTGGTACTATTTTAACTACTTCTAATGCAGATGGAATAGTTAAAGGATATGTTTCAAATCCTAAGGTAGTAGTTGAAGACTATCCAAATGGTAAATTAAATGTAGCGGGTGCAGTTGGTACTAATGGAGTAGTAAAAGTTATAAAAGATTTAGGATTAAGAGAGCCTTATAATGGCGCATATCCTTTAGTTAGTGGAGAAATTGCAGAAGATTTTACTCACTATTTTGCACTTTCTGAACAAACTCCTTCAGTTGTGTCTTTAGGGGTTTTAACTAGTGAATATGAAGTTAGTTGTGCAGGTGGTTTTATAATTCAATTAATGCCAGATGCAACTGAAGAAACTATATCAAAATTAGAGGAAAATATAACTAATTTAGAATCTATAACTAATATGCTACAAAGTGGAAAAACTCAAGAAGATATATTAAATATAGTTTTAGATGGTCTAAATCCTAAAATTTTAGATAAAAAAGAAGTTAAATTTGAATGTGAATGTTCTAAAGAAAAAGTGCAAGAAGCTTTAATATCAATCGGAAAAGAAACTCTAAAAGAAATAATAGAGGAAGATAAAAAGGCAGAGGTTGGTTGCCAATTCTGTAATACTAAATATAACTATACAGAAGAAGAATTGATAGAAATTCTAAATAATATTGAATAGTTAAGAAGTGGGTTTTTTACCTACTTTTTTGATTTATTGAAAAAAATTAAAAATATAATTGGTAAAATTATAAAAAACAGTTGAATTATTTTTATATTTAGTATAAAATTAAAGTAACTTGTGGGACTGAAAAGTATACAAGGGACTATAAATGTCCCTTGGTTGATTTGAATAAGGAGCAAGAAATGGAAAATTTATTAGAAATTCAAAAAAAGTTTATTCCACAAGCCATAGAACTTATGGAAAAAAGATATTCTATATTAAGACAAATAAGCATTAGTGAACCAGTTGGAAGAAGAAATCTTGCCAATATTATGGGGATTACTGAAAGAATTGTAAGGTCTGAGATTGAGTTTTTGAAAGAACAAGGACTTATAAATGTAGACATATCTGGAATGACTGTAACTGAAGAAGGTACAAAAATACTTGATGATTTAAAAAATATTATGAATGATATTATGGGATTATCAAATCTTCAGGAAAAAGTAAGAAAAAAACTTGGTATAAAAAAAGTTTTATTAGTTCCAGGTTCGTATGATGAAAATAATAGTTTAATAAAAGATGTAGCAAGATGTGGAGCAGAATATTTTTTAAGTATTTTAAAAGATGGTGATACTGTTTCTATAACTGGTGGAAATACTATGCTAGAGTTTGCAAATAACATAAAAACTGATAAGAAATATCAGAATGTAACTGTTGTTCCTGCAAGAGGTAGTATGGGAAAAGATTTAGAAATCCAGTCGAACAACGTAGTTGCTACAACTAGTAAGAAATTAAATTCTAATTACAAATTACTTAATTTGCCTGATGAGTTAGGCGATGAGGCTATGAAGACTATAATTCAAGAGCCTGAAATAAAAAATACGCTTGATTTTATAAATAAGACTAACATACTTGTATTTGGAATTGGTAAAGCAGATGAAATGGCTAAAAAAAGAAGGATACAAGAAGAAAAACTAGAAGATATAATTAAAAAAGGCGGAGTTGGAGAAGCCTTTGGACATTATTTTAATCAAGATGGAGAAATAGTTTGTAAATTAAATACTGTTGCGATAGACTTAGATACCTTTAAAGATATAAAGGAAAATATAGCTATATTTGCAGGAGTAAAAAAGGTTGATGCATTAATTGCTATGACTAAAATAAATAAAAATTTTGTTCTTGTAACTGATGAAGCAAGTGCAAATGAAATTTTAAGACGTTAAAACTTAGCTTTTAGCTAGTTAAATATATACTTTATATAAAACAGGAGGTAGCACAAATGGTTAAAGTTGCTATAAATGGTTTTGGAAGAATAGGAAGATTAGCATTAAGAAAATTAATGGAACAAACTGATAAATTTGAAGTTGTTGCTATAAATGACTTAACAGATGCTAAAACATTAGCTCACTTATTCAAGTATGACTCTGCTCAAGGTAGATTCAATGGAGAAATAGAAGTTAAGGAAGGGGCTTTCGTGGTTAACGGAAAGGAAATAAAAGTTACTGCTGAAAGAAATCCTGCTGACTTACCTTGGAAGGAATTAAACGTTGATATAGTTTTAGAATGTACTGGTTTCTTTACTTCTCAAGAAAAAGCTGGACTTCACTTAGAAGCTGGTGCTAAGAAGGTTGTTATATCTGCACCTGCTACTGGAGATTTAAAGACTGTTGTTTACAATGTAAACCACGACGTATTAGATGGTACAGAAACAGTTATATCAGGAGCTTCTTGTACAACTAACTGTTTAGCTCCAATGGCTAAGGCTTTAAATGATGCTTTTGGTGTTCAAAAAGGATTTATGACTACTATACACGCATATACTAATGACCAAAATACATTAGATGCACCACACGCTAAGGGAGATTTAAGAAGAGCTAGAGCTGCTGCTTCTAATATAGTTCCAAATACTACTGGTGCTGCTAAGGCGATAGGTTTAGTTATACCAGAGTTAAAAGGTAAGTTAGACGGTGGAGCACAAAGAGTTCCAGTTATAACTGGGTCTTTAACTGAGTTAGTTTGTACTTTAGATAAGAAAGTTACAGTTGAAGAAATAAACAAAGTTATGAAAGAAGCTTCTAATGAGTCATTCGGATATACTGAGGAGCAATTAGTTTCTTCTGATATAGTAGGAATAGACTTTGGTTCATTATTTGATGCAACTCAAACTAGAGTTATGGAAGTAAACGGAGAGCAATTAGTTAAGGTTGTTTCTTGGTATGACAATGAAATGTCTTATACTGCTCAATTAATAAGAACATTAGGATACTTTGCTTCTTTAGCTAAGTAATTGTATAAAGGTCCGACTTTATAGTGTATTCTATGAATCGGACTCTTTTTTGAAAGTAAAGTCTTTAAGTTTGGAGGAATATTCAATGTTTAATAAAAAAACGATAGAGGATATCAAGGTACAAGGAAAAAGAGTGTTAGTTAGATGTGATTTTAATGTACCTTTAAAAGATGGAGTTATAACTGATGAAAATAGATTAAATGGAGCACTTCCTACTATAAAATATTTAATAGAAAATGGGGCAAAGGTTATATTATGTTCTCATTTAGGTAAACCAAAAGGGGAAGCAAAACCAGAATTATCACTACAACCTGTTGCAAAAAGATTATCAGAAATGTTAGGAAAAGAAGTAGTTTTTGCTTGTGATGATAATGTTGTTGGAGAAAATGCAAAAGAAGCTGTTTCTAAAATGGAAAATGGTGATGTGATACTTCTTCAAAACACTAGATACAGAAAAGAAGAAACTAAAAACGAAGAAAGCTTCTCAAAAGAATTAGCTTCACTTGCTGAAATATTTGTAAATGATGCGTTCGGAACTGCTCACAGAGCACATTGTTCGACTGTTGGTGCTGGTGAGTTTTTAGAGGAAAGAGCTTGTGGATACTTAATTCAAAAGGAATTAAAGTTCTTAGGTGAAGCTGTTGCAAATCCTGTTAGACCATTTACTGCGATACTTGGAGGGGCTAAGGTAAGTGACAAGATAGCAGTTATAAATGAATTACTTGAAAAGGTAGATAATTTAATAATTGGTGGTGGAATGGCATATACTTTCTTAAAGGCTCAAGGTTATGAGATAGGGACTTCTTTAGTTGAAGAAGATAAGGTTGAATATGCTAAAGAAATGATGGAAAAAGCTAAAGCTAAAGGGGTTAAGTTATTACTTCCAATAGACAATGCTGTTGCTACTGAATTTAAAGATGTTGAAAGAATAGTTACAGAAGATGCTAATATACCAGAAGGTCATATGGGACTTGATATAGGACCAAAGACTATAAATGAGTATGTTGAAACTGTTAAAAATTCTAAGACAATAGTATGGAACGGACCTATGGGTGTATTTGAGTTCAAAAACTTTGCAGAAGGTACTTTAGCTGTTGCTAAGGCTATGGCAGAGTTAACTGATGCTACTACTGTTATAGGTGGTGGAGATAGTGCTGCTGCTGTAAATCAATTAGGATTTGGAGACAAGATGACTCACGTTTCTACTGGTGGAGGAGCTTCACTTGAGTTCTTAGAAGGTAAAGAGTTACCAGGGATAGTGGCATTAGACAATAAGTAAGGGGGATATGTTATGAGAAAGCCTATAATTGCAGGAAACTGGAAGATGAACAAAACTATAAAAGAAGCTATGGATTTTGTAAATGATGTTAAAGACAAAGTTCAAAATGACAAGGTAGAGGCTGTAATATGTGCACCATTTACTTTACTTAAAGATTTAAAAGAAGCTACTAAAGGTACTAACATAAAAATAGGTGCTCAAAATATGCACTACGCAGATAACGGAGCTTTTACTGGTGAAATAGCACCTAATATGCTTAAAGAATTAGATATAGATTACGTTGTAATAGGACATTCTGAAAGAAGAGAGTATTTCAACGAAACTGATGAAACTGTAAACAAAAAAGTTTTAAAAGCTTTAGAAGTTGGAATAGATCCAATTCTTTGTTGTGGTGAAACTTTAGAAGAAAGAGAAGCAGGAAAAACTAAAGAAGTTTGTAAAGTTCAAGTTGAAAAGGCTTTAGAGAATGTTTCTAAAGATGATTTAGAAAAAGTTGTTATAGCATACGAGCCGGTTTGGGCGATAGGAACTGGTAAGACTGCAACTAGTGAAGATGCTAACGACGTTATAAAATACATTAGAGAAGTTGTAGCAAATCTTTATGGAGATTTAGCTAATAAGGTTAGAATACAATACGGTGGTAGTGTAAAACCTCAAAACGTAGCTGAAATAATGGCTCAAAGTGATATAGACGGAGCTTTAGTAGGTGGAGCTAGTTTAGAAAGCAGTGATTATACTAAGCTTGTTAATTACTAAGGAGTGGAAAAAATGAAAAAGCCGATAGCTTTAATTATAATGGACGGTTTTGGAGAAAGTAAGCACCAAGAAGGTAATGCAATTTTTAGTGCTAACACTCCTAACCTAGATAGATTAATGAAAGAGTGTCCTAATACTTTAATTAGTGCAAGTGGTATGGACGTTGGTCTTCCTGATGGTCAAATGGGTAACTCTGAGGTAGGTCATACTAACATTGGTGCTGGTAGAATAGTTTATCAGGATTTAACTAGAGTTACTAAGTCTATAAATGACGGTGATTTTTTTGAGAATGAAGTTTTAGTTAAGTTAATGGAAAATGCTAAAGATAAATCGCTTCATATTATGGGACTTTTATCTAATGGGGGAGTTCACTCTCATATAGACCATATTAAAGGTTTTATAAAAATGGCGAAGATGCAAGGAGTTGAAAACGTATTTGTTCACGCTTTCACAGACGGTAGAGACGTTGCTCCTGCCAGTGCATTGGAGTTTGTAAAAGACTTACAAGATTATATGAACGAAGTTGGTGTAGGTAAGTTTGCTTCTGTTTCTGGTAGATATTATGCTATGGATAGAGATAAAAGATGGGATAGAGTAAAACTTGCATACGAAGCAATGGTAAACGGTAAAGGTAATACTGCATCTTCTATTGAGGAAGCTATTAAAAAGTCTTATGACGAAGGGAAAAATGATGAGTTCGTTTTACCTACTGTAATAGTTGAAAATGGAAATCCTGTTGCAGTTATAAAAGAAGGTGATTCTGTTGCTTTTGCTAACTTTAGACCAGATAGAGCAAGAGAAATTACTAGAGCAATAGTTGATACAGAGTTTGCAGGTTTTGATAGACCTAATATAAATACTTTCTTCGTTTGTTTAACTACTTACGATATAACTATAAAAAATGTTAATGTAGCATTTAAGCCACAAAGTTTAGAAAATACTTTAGGTGAGTACTTATCTAAAAAAGGTATAGTTCAACTTAGAACTGCTGAAACTGAAAAGTATGCACACGTTACTTTCTTCTTTAATGGTGGGGTTGAGGAGCCAAACCAAAATGAAGATAGATTATTAGTTCCTTCTCCAGATGTTGCAACTTATGATTTACAACCGGAGATGAATGCTAATGAATTGACTAATAAGGTTTTAGATGCAATAGATGAAGATAAGTATGATTTTATAGTTCTAAACTATGCTAATCCAGATATGGTAGGTCATACTGGAGTTATTGAAGCTACTGTTAAGGCAGTAGAAACTGTTGATACTTGTGTAGGAAAAGTAGTTGATAAAATACTTCAAAAAGGTGGGAAAGCATTAATTACTGCAGACCACGGGAATGCAGAACTTATGATAGACCCAGTAACTAAAAAGACTATAACTGCACATTCAACTAACAAAGTTCCATTTATAGTAGTTGGGGATAATGTATCTTTAAGAGAAGGTGGAAGATTAAGCGATATTGCTCCAACTATACTTGATATGATGAATTTTGATAAGCCTGAAGAAATGACAGGTGTTTCATTAATAAAATAATTTTTTAATAAAATAGTTAGAAATTTTAAATTTACCCATCAATAAATTTAAATTTTATATAAATATTTATAAAATAAGGAGAGATATAAAGATGTCTGTAATAGAATCAGTATACGCTAGAGAAGTTTTAGATTCAAGAGGTAACCCAACTGTTGAGGTTGAAGTTGTTTTAGAAAGTGGTGCTTTTGGTAGAGCGATAGTTCCATCAGGTGCATCAACAGGAGCTTTTGAAGCTGTTGAATTAAGAGATGGTGTTAAGGATAGATACATCGGTAAAGGTGTAGAAAATGCTGTTAAAAACGTTAACGAAATAATAGCTCCAGAATTAGAAGGAATGGACGCTTTTAATCAACCAGAAATAGATGCTGTTATGATAGAATTAGACGGTACTAAAAACAAAGGTAAATTAGGAGCTAATGCTATACTTGGGGTTTCTATGGCTGTTGCTAGAGCTGCTGCTGATGAAGTAGGTCTTCCTCTTTATCAATATGTTGGTGGTATAAATGCTAAGCAATTACCAGTTCCTATGATGAACATAATAAACGGTGGAGAACACGCTGATAACAGTGTTGACGTTCAAGAGTTTATGATATTACCAGTTGGAGCTAAGTCTTTCAAAGAAGCTTTAAGAATGGGTGCAGAAGTATTCCACGCTTTAAAGAAAGTTTTAGCTGAAAGAAACTTATCTTGTGGTGTAGGTGACGAAGGAGGATTTGCTCCAAACTTAGGTTCAAACAAAGAAGCTTTACAATTAATAGTTGATGCTATAAAAGTTGCTGGATACACTCCAGGAGAAGATGTTAGATTAGGTTTAGACGTTGCTGCTACTGAAATGTATGACAAAGAAACTAAACTTTATGATTTAAAACACGAAGGTAAGAAATTAACTGCAGAACAAATGGTTGATTTATACGAAGAGTGGGTTAATGAATTCCCAATAGTAACTATAGAAGACGGTTTAGACGAAGAAGATTGGGACGGATGGAAGATACTTACTGAAAGATTAGGTAAGAGAATACAATTAGTTGGTGATGATTTATTCGTTACTAATACAGAAAGATTAGAAAGAGGAATAGAAAAAGGAGTTGCTAACTCTATATTAATAAAAGTTAACCAAATAGGTACTATAACTGAAACTTTAGATGCTATAGAAATGGCAAAAAGAGCAGGATACACTGCAGTTATATCTCATAGATCAGGGGAAACTGAAGATACTACAATAGCAGATTTAGCTGTTGCTGTTAATGCTGGACAAATAAAAACTGGTGCTCCTTCAAGAACTGATAGAGTTGCTAAATACAATCAATTATTAAGAATAGAAGACGAAATAGGTGAAACTTCTAGATATTGTGGAATGAATTCTTTCTACAACTTAAAGAAATAGTTTTATATTTTTTAAAAGGGGTTTTTAAGCCCCTTTATGTATGTATTTAGGATTATTTGGGATTATGCTTAGGAGGGAATTATGCTTAAGAAAACAAAAATAGTTTGTACTTTAGGACCTGCTTCTGAAAACGAAGAAGTTTTAACTAAATTAATAGAAAATGGTTTAAATGTGTGTAGAATGAATTTCTCTCACGGTTCACACGAAGAACATAAAGGAAGAATAGATTTAGTTAAAAAAATTAGAGAAAAATTAAATAAACCTGTTGCACTACTTTTAGATACTAAAGGACCAGAAATAAGAACTGGACAGTTTGATAAGCCTGAAATATTATTAAAAGAAGGTCAAAAATTCACAATAACTATGAAAGATGTTGTTGGAAATCAAGATATGTGTACTGTAAGCTATAAAGGTTTAGCAAAAGACGTTGTAGCTGGAGATACTATATTAATTGATGACGGTTTAGTAGGGCTTAGAGTTGATGAAATAAACGGCGATGATATAGTTTGTACTGTTGAAAACTCAGGTATAGTTAAAAATCATAAAGGTGTAAACGTACCAGGGGTTAAAATAAATTTACCTGCTTTAACTGATAAAGATATAAGTGATATAGAGTTCGGTATATCTGAAGGAATAGATTTTATAGCTGCATCTTTCGTTAGAAAAGTTTCTGATGTTTTGGCTATAAGAGAAATTTTAGAAAGAAATAATGCTAATTATATACAAATAATTTCTAAAATAGAAAACCAAGAAGGTTTAGATAACATAGATGAAATAATAGAAGTTTCTGACGGAATAATGGTTGCTAGAGGGGACTTAGGGGTTGAAATTCCAACAGAAGAAATTCCTTTAGCTCAAAAAATGATGATTAAAAAATGTAATAAGGCAGGAAAACCAGTTATAACTGCTACTCAAATGCTTGATTCTATGATGAGAAACCCAAGACCTACAAGAGCAGAAGTAACTGACGTTGCTAATGCTATTTTTGATGGTACTGATGCTATAATGCTATCTGGTGAAACTGCTGCTGGTAAATATCCAGTTGAAGCTGTAAAAACTATGGCAAGTGTAGCAAAAAGAGCAGAAGAAACTTTAAAGGATAGAAAGTGCAAGAATAAGGTAACAGAAGTTAGTGTTACTAATGCTATTAGTTATGCTACTGTTGCTACTGCTATTACTCTTGATGCTCCTTCTATAATTACTTGTACTTCTTCTGGTAATACTGCTAAGATGGTGTCAAGATTTAGACCAAGTTGTCCAATTATAGCTACTACTCCTAACGAGCAAGTTATGAGAAGGTTAGCTTTGACTTGGGGTGTTTATCCTGTTAAGACTGATAGTGCTTCTAATACTGATGAGATGATATTAAATGCTATAAAGTCTTCTAAGGAAGCTGGTTTTGTTAATGCTGGTGAAACTGTGGTTATAACTGCTGGTATTGGTGGGGAAGGTACTACTGACCTTATTAAGGTTGAGACTATATAATCTTTTTTTAAAAGGCTATGATTTTTTCTTGAAAAGAGAGGATCATAGCCTTTTTTATTTGTTAAAAACTTGAAGAAGGGGTTATAATATGTTATATTATAGTTTATAAAACATATAGAAAGGATTTAGGATTATGAAAAACGTATTAATGGGAATTCAAATAGTTCTTTCAATATTACTTATAATTAGTATAATACCGCAAGAAACTAAAAATGCTATACCTTCTCAATACGGTGGAGAAGGAAATAGGGAATATTTTAAACCAAAAGGTAAAGATGCATTTTTAGCGAGAATGACTAAAATATCGGCAGTATTATTTTTTATAAATGCAATAGCAATGCTTTTAATCTAATTTTATCTAAAGTCAGGGAATAACTGGCTTTTTTTATTTATAAATAAGATTTATAATGTATAATTAATTATACAATTTATAATAATAAATAAAAAAATATAATGGAGGATTTTGATGACACCGGGATTAAAGGAAAAATTACTAGGTCTTTTAAATGATGATGCATATAATCCACTAAAAAAAGAAGAACTTGCAAATATTTTTGATATACATCATACGGAAATGCCTATGTTTTATAATTTTTTAGATGAACTTGAAGAAGATGGATACATAACTAAGACAAAAAAGGGAAAAATAACTACATATAAAAAATTAGGATACTTTGTTGGGAAATTTATAGCTCATCAAAAAGGTTTCGGATTTGTTGAATCTGAAGATGATTTTAAAAGAGATTTATTTATTCCAAAAGATGAAGTTAATACTGCTATGCATAACGATATAGTAGTAGCTGAGATTATAAAAGAAGAAACCGATGAAAAAAGAGCAGAAGGTACTATAATAAAAATTTTACAAAGAGAAGTAACTAAAGTTGTAGGAGTTTTTGAAGAAAGTAAGAGTTTTGGGTTTGTGGTTCCAGATGAGAAAAAGTTTAATAAAGATGTTTACATACCGAAAAGATACTTTAGTGGAGCAAAATCTGGTGATAAAGTAGTTTGTAAAATAACTGTGTATCCAATGGAAGGCAGAAAACCAGAAGGAAAAATAATTGAAGTTTTAGGTAAAAAGGGTACTAAAGAAGCAGAAATACTATCTATAATAAAAGCACACGAACTACCTGAAAAATTCCCTCAAAAAGTCATAAGAGAAGCAGAGGATGTGGCTATTGAAATTCCAAAAGAAGAAATTGAAAGAAGACTTGATATAAGACATTTAAATATATTTACAATAGACGGAGAAGATGCAAAAGATTTAGATGATGCTATATCAATAGAGCTTTTGGAAAATAGTAATTATAATTTAGGTGTTCATATAGCAGATGTTACTCATTACGTAAAAGAAAAGAGTAAATTAGATAAAGAAGCTTTAAAAAGAGCTACATCTGTATATTTAGTTGATACTGTTATACCTATGTTACCTAAAGTTTTATCTAATGGAATGTGTAGTCTAAATCCTAACGAAGACAAACTTACGTTATCTGTTTTTATGGAAATAGATAAAAACGGTAAGGTAGTTAAGTATGATATTAAAGAAACTATAATAAATTCTAAAGCTAGGATGACTTATACTGAAGTTTCTGATATTTTAGAAAAAGGCGATGAGGATCTAAAGAAAAAATATGCAAATATTTTAGATGATTTTTATAATGCTCAGGATTTAGCAAAAATTTTATCTAAAAGAAGAACTCAAAGAGGATCAATAGATTTTGATTTCCCAGAAGCTAAGATTATTCTGAATGAAGATGGTACTGTAAATAATATAAAGCATTATGAAAGAAGGATTTCTAATAGGATAATTGAAGAATTTATGCTTGTTACTAATGAAACTGTAGCAGAGCATTATTTCTGGTTAAATATACCGTTTGTTTATAGAATTCACGAAGTTCCGTCGAAAGAAAAAATGGAAGAGCTTAGCAAGTTTATTGCTACTTTTGGTTATACTATAAAAGGTGATTTAGATGATGTTCATCCTAAGGCACTTCAAAAAATCGTAGAAGATATAAAAGGTAAAAAAGAAGAAGATGTTATAAGTACTATTATGTTACGTTCTTTAAGACAAGCTAGATATTCTCCTGAATGTAGTGGACATTTTGGACTTGCTGCTAAATATTATAGCCATTTTACTTCGCCTATAAGAAGATATCCTGATCTACAGATTCATAGAATTATAAAAGAGCAATTAAATGATAAGATAAATCAAAAAAGAATTGAACAACTTACTAATATTGTTGATTACTCATCTACTATTTCTTCTGAAAAGGAAAGAAAGGCAGAACTTGCAGAGAGAGATGTAAAAGATTATTATAAGGCTTTATTTATGAGTGATAAAATAGGTCAAGAATTTGAGGGAGTTGTTTCTAGTGTTACTTCTTTTGGAATGTTTATAGAGCTTGATAACACTGTTGAAGGATTAGTTAGGCTTGCAAATATTTCAGATGATTATTATATTTTTGATGAAAGTACATATACTATAATAGGTGAAGCTACTAAAAAGACTTACAAAATAGGTGATACAGTTAATATAAGAGTAGCTAAAGTTAATGTTGATTTAAAGGAAATAGATTTTGAACTTATATAGGTATCCCTTTTTAGGGATGCCCTGTATTGACTATTTAATTTAAATATAGTATATTTTAGTTAATAGTATTATGGAGAAGGTGAAATTTGTATGGTAAAGACTTTAGCTACTAATAAAAAAGCTAGATATGAATATTTTATAGAAGAAACTTATGAGTGTGGAATAGAGCTTAAAGGTACAGAAGTAAAATCTATTAGACAAGGTAGATTGAATTTAACTGATGGTTATGCTTCTGTTGATAATAGCGAAGTTTTTCTAAAACAAGTTCATATTAGTCCATACGAACAAGGGAATAGATTTAACCAAGACCCATTAAGAACTAGAAAGTTACTTCTTCATAAATATGAGATAAGAAAATTAATAGGTGCTACTACTGTTAAGGGTTACTCTTTGATTCCTCTCAGTGTTTATCTTAAAAATGGTAAAGTTAAGGTTGAGCTTGCCTTGGCTAAAGGTAAAAAGTTACATGATAAACGTCAAGATTTAGCTAAAAAGGATGCTCAAAGAACTATCGAAAGAGAGCTTAGAGGAAAATATTAAGTATTGAAATTCTTATTTAAATATATTATTATATATTTTACAATTTAATATAGATGGTGAAGTCGTTTGTATACAGTCCAAGGACTTAAAAATTAACACGGGGGCGTAAAGGTTTCGACGTGGGTTTGGAACTTGGGGTGGCGTGTCGTGTTACTCTGGGTCACGTAAAAACTGGGGAACTTAAAATAAACGCAAACGATAATTACGCTTTAGCAGCTTAATAATGCTGCTCGACCCGCTTAGCCCTCCTGCCGGTTAAGCCTGGTCGTCATTTATGCAGGGTACTACTTTTTGGGTGTCTCGACTTAAAGTGGACTTATTGGGGCTAGTTGGTTATATAGCCTGCCACTAGGCGATATAATCGATGAGATTTAAAATAGTTGGCTACACACGTAGAAGCAACGAGGAAAAAGCTTGCGGACAGGGGTTCGACTCCCCTCGTCTCCACCA